>JASHUQ010000077.1 GCA_030039935.1 Microcaldota archaeon | reverse complement strand
GTTTCTCCATTATCTCTCCTATGCATCAATATCTGAGTTCATAGCCGCGTTCGTATTCGGCATAATTGCCGGCTATGTTAGAAACAAAACACAGTCAATATATCCGTCCATTGCGGCGCACATAATAGTCAACATACTTGCGGTATTGGCGCTTGTCTCGATATGATTGATTGCATGGAGTTAAGAGTCGTGCTCGTAGAACCAATTTATCAAATCAACCTTGGCTACACCGCAAGGGTAGCGAAGAATTTTGGTGTAGACAAACTCTATCTTGTCAACCCGAGGTGCAAGTACAATGGTAAAGAGGCGATAAAATATGCGAAGCATGCAAGAGATCTTCTTTCAAATGCGAAGATATGCCGCTCTATGAAGGATGCAACGCACGGAACACTTCTGTTGGGAACAACAGCATTATGGAGGAAAACCGGCAAGTCCTTCTTCAATGTTTATACACTTGATAGGGCATTGCATTTGCTGGAAAAGAGGGGGGCAACGAAAGTTTCGATAATCATAGGAAGGGACAACACTGGGCTTTCAAAAGAGGAACTATCTATGTGCGATGCAACTGTCTTCATACCTACAAACGAGGATTATCCTGTCTTGAACATATCGCATGCGCTTGCAATACTGCTCTACTCTTTTACGCAGAGCCCATTGTCAAGAAAATACCCATTTGAGTCCAGCCTTTATGCGGATAACAGAGAGATAAACTCGATATGCAACCTTTTTTCTAAAACAATAGGGAAAAGGAACGACATAAGGGACAAAAATGCTGTTCTGATGTCCTTCAATCATATACTGAAAAGGTCGTTTCCTACAAAGAAAGAGCTATCGGCATTGTCCATAGCCCTGTCTCCCAGATACATTGAAATAAAAAGAAGAAAGGCAAGAAAGTAGACTTATGTTCTTGATGATGAAGAGGATTGCGGCTTCTTGCTCTTTATTATCTTGACCTTTGCCGGCGTCATCAATATCTTTGTGTCATCAAGCCTTGCTATGTCCCCGTTCGTCTTTGTCGAGTATTCCTTCAGCTTGTCTATTATGCCCTTAAGTGTGTTTGGCCTCTTTGACAGCTCTGCTATGTTCAATAGGATTATGTTCTTCCTTTGAAGCTCTGCCTCTATTAGTCCAACATCGCTCTCATCGTGAAGCGCTACTGGCTTCACATAGAAATCAGCTGGTTCGTTCATTACGTCTACGTTCTCCATCTCAGCGGAGTTCATGTATTCTTCTACATCGAGTTCCTTGGATGTGCCTAGCACACCTCCCAATCTATTAAAAAGGCTCATGTTTTCACCGATCGCTCTTTTTATAGTATAACATAATGTTTTTAAAATACTTTCTATTCCCGCGTTTTGTGGAAGTGCATGATACAAGCAAAGTTTAAAAAGATAACTGGATTATACTAATGATTGTGATGATCAAGACAAAGAGGGTCTACGAAAGGATTGATGTGAAGGATGGAGAGAGAATCCTTGTAGACAGATTGTGGCCAAGAGGAATAAGAAGGAGCACCTCAAATATCGACATATGGGTCAAAAACATAGGGCCGAGCGATGAACTCAGAAAATGGTTCAACCACGATCCAAAGAAATGGATGTCGTTCAAGAAGAAGTACAAGAGGGAATTGCAGGAAAACAGGGCGCTAGACAAGCTGATAGAGATTGTTGTGAATGCTGATCCTGTTACCTTTCTCTATTCATCAAAAGATACAAGGCACAACAATGCATTAGTTTTGCTCGAGGTCGTGAAAGCAAGGCTGAGGAAGCTGGGCCACATAATGTAAATGCAAGCAAAGATCTTTTTCATTGTGATATATTGGAATACGTGATAATAGACACTAGCAGCATAGTCTTTGGCTTCTCCTTCAACAAAGATGTATTTGAAATTGCAAGGCAGGAGTTTCCAAAATGCGAGATAGTCATATCTGATGGGGTTATAGGGGAACTGCGCAAAATAGCAGAAAACAGCGGGGTAAAGGGCTCGCACGCCAAAACAGCGCTTTTATCAATAAAGTCTAAAAATGTTAAAGTTCATAATAATAGGGGAAATGTCGATTCTTGGATCCACAAAGCAGCAGCAAGTTATAAAAATCCAGTAATAATAACTAATGATACTGCCTTGTTCAAGAGTTTGAAGCAAAAAGGTATAATTGTATTTAAGCTTGGAAAAAGCGGGTTCCTGAAAAACTAGGTGTGAAATTGTACAGCATATACACAATAAAGGATATATTCAAAATGCCGCCAGAGTACTTCGACCAAGACATTGAAAAGATAGCGACAAGCGTCCTTCAGAACAAATATGAGGGAAAAATAGACAAGGAAATGGGTGTCATTGTAACAGTGTTCAATGTAAGGAACATAAGCGACGGGACAATCTATCCTGGAGATCCATCCACGCACCACGATGCCGAATTCGACGTTCTTACTTACATGCCCCAGGTAGACGAGATTGTTTCTGGACAGGTAACCGAGCTTGTGGAGTTCGGGGCATTTGTGAGGATCGGCCCCATGGACGGGCTTGTCCACGTTTCGCAGATCGCGCCAGATTTCCTATCATTCGACAAGAAGAGCCAGGCGTTTGTATCAAAGAAGAGCGGGATATCGCTAAAGAAGGGAGACATAGTCTATGCAAAGGTATCGACAGTGAGCATGAAGAATTCTATAAAAGACTCGAAGATAGCGCTCACAATGAAGCACGACGGGCTTGGAAAGCCGGAATGGGCGAGCAAGGTCGAAGCTAGGGCAAGGGCAAAGAAAGGAAGCTCAAGAAGGAAATAATGATGTGATATAATGGAAGAAAAAGCGTGTAAGAACTGCAGGTTGATTGTGAAGCACACGGACACATGCCCTGTATGCGGGTCAAAGGAGCTTACAGACAAGTGGGGAGGATACATAATTGTATTGAATGCAGAGAAATCGGCTGTTGCGAACAAGCTCGGATTCAAGCTCAACAGCGTCTATGCACTGAACATAAAAAGCTAGGTCTTCTTTGCAAAAATGCAAAGCCAGGTATCCCCATCAGAGTCGCCCAGTTTGTTAAAATTTGTAACAGAAAACCTATTTTCTGTCAATATTCCTCTAATCTCATTTTCTTTATAGTAAGCAAAGAATCTTTTGCTTCCATCCGGATAAGATTTTATCTCAGTGTCATTGCCTTCTTTCACAGAAATAAAAATTACGCCGTTCTGTTTTAAAACGCGGTAAAACTCACGTAGTGCCTTTTTCATGTCTTCCTTTTTAATATGCAAGAGCGAGGCGCATGCCCATATTGCGTCGAAATGTTCCCTATCAAACCCAAGCTCCAGCATGTTCATTTTTTGAAAATTTCCATTAGGTACTCTTTTCCTCGCCTCTTCAAGCATTCCAGCAGAGTAGTCGACGCCCATTACATTGTAACCGACAGACAAGAAGTATTTTGTATCTCTGCCAGGCCCGCAACCTGCATCAAGAATCAAAGAGCCTTCCGGAACAAGAGATCTCAT
Source organism: Microcaldota archaeon (assembly GCA_030039935.1). Taxonomy (GTDB): domain Archaea; phylum Micrarchaeota; class Micrarchaeia; order Micrarchaeales; family Micrarchaeaceae; genus JAJZAB01. Next base: position 5,962 of record JASHUQ010000077.1, on the reverse strand, counting down.
TATCTTATATTCCAAGTCCCATATGCCCGGGTGTCTCTCCGCGTATCTCTTCGCTGTTCTATCATATGTTTCCCTTGTTACATCATATTCCATATTCATTTAATTGTACCTCAAAAAAGTTCAGTTTTCCTTTCATAGGTATTGGCCTGTCAAACCTAACGGGGTTCTTAATTAGAAATCCATATTTTCCATACGAGACATCTGCCAGGTGTTCATTATAATCTTCATCAAACTCTTCGTTTGTCTTGTATTCTTTTACATCATAAAGATATGCCTTTCCTATTATCGCGCCCTTTGCTAACTTGTTGGGGTCAAAGCCAAATTTCCTGCATGCAAGTTCTTCCAAATTCAAAGACGCATGGATGAGGAACTCTCCCCTGAATCTTGTATTCCATTTCCTTAGCTCTATCGTTTTCTTTCCAATCACAACAAGCTCGGCAAAAGGCTGCCTCAGAGAAAGACACTTCATGCAACCGCTTTCTATTTTCGTTCTTCTTGTTTATCCGTTTTCTTCTGCTGATTCTCTATCTTTTCCCTTTCGTACATCTCCTTTACCTCAACATCATCTATGCTCTTCATGAAAGAGAACACAGATGCAATAAGGTTCGCCTTGCCAATGAAGTAATCGGCATTCTTCTTCACTTTCGGATCGTAGATAAGCTCCACGCCCTTTCCCTTTTCAGATACCGAGCTAGGCCTTACCCCATAAGTCCTGCCGAGGGCATCGATCTTGTCGTTAGTTGTTGTAGGATTCTTAACAATCTTTACATCATAGATTATCTCTCTTCCAGCATACGGATGGTTTGCATCAACAACAACTCTTCCAGAATTCACGCTCTTCACAATTGCCCTAACATTGTCAATATCAACCGGCATTCCAGGAACAGGGTTTATCTCGCGCTGCTTGAACTCAGATAGGGGCATTACTCTTACAAGATCTTCCTGCCTTTCTCCAAACGCGTCTTCTGGCTTGAATGTGAACTTCCTGCTTTCATTTATTGTCATTGATCTGAGCTCTCTGTCCAATCCCTTTATTATTCCATTTGAACCAAGAACAACAAGAGTTGGCCCATACTGCGCATCCTTGTTGTACGTGTTTGAATCCCTTGCCACCTTTTCCATTGTGGTCGCTATAAGCTCCTTTGATGATGCGTCGTAAGCGCTATAGTCTATCTCTAGAAAATCCCCGTCTTTGAAAGCCATAGGATCCCTTATCTATTAATCTAATACCTATAAAAAGCCTCTGAGAAGAACTAATATAAGCTAAATAAATTTAGTGCAATAAATTAATATAACTATTTTTCGTGCTTGCATGGACAGGTCGAAACGCAACAAGATAATAATGTTCCTTGGCTCTGTGGTGGTAGCTGTTATGTTCATCACATCCTATGCGGCATTTGGTAACAATGGGGGAACGACTGTAACAACAACGGTTAAACCAACCAAAACATATTATGTATCTGGAAGCACAAATGCATTGGTAACAGGATATGGGAGCGAAGCGACCCTGGTTCTAAAAAACAATAGCCAAAGCAACTACATCAACCTAACCCTTTCCAAACTAGAATCCAGCAATTACATCTACAACTACAATAAATTTGGGAATTCGTATCTTGTGGAATTGTCAAGCAATTTCAGTTCATACAACCTTCAAATATACCTTTCAAATTCCATATATTCTAATTCAATACAGCTAAACGCAACAGAAAACGTGAAGATACCAGATGTACTCGACCTTTACAACTACGGCAGCCTTGTCCACATATATACCACAAATACGAACTTTTCTATATCAAAATACGTGCTCGTTCCTATTAACTCGATAATACCGGTAAATGTGCAGGCGATTGTAACGGCGAATGGAACCGTATACAATAATAGCATATCCGTATCGTGATAAAACATGGTAGACAAAAAGACGAGCGACCTGATAAGGAAATACGTTATAAAGAACGCGTTCGATTACGGCAAGGCAGACCCAAACAGCGTTATTGGAAAGATAATCCCATTTGCAAAGCACGTCCCCTTGCATGAGCTTAAGTCTGAGATAGAAAAGGTTGCAAAAGAGATAAACAGGATGAAGAGGGATGAGCTTGAAGAGATATACAAACCATACCAAAAAGAGTTCGAGAAAAAGGAGCTCGAGACAATAAAGAAAACAGAGAGGCCAAGGTTAAGGATAGACGGGGCAGAAGATGGGAAGGTAGTAACAAGGATATCTCCCGGGCCGAGCGGGTACATGCACATAGGCCATGTAAAGCAGGCTCTTATCAGCCAGGAGGTAGCAAGGCAGTACAATGGAAAATTCTACAGGTATTTCGATGATACAGATCCAGAGAAATGCAGCCAGGAATATGTGGACTCTATGATGAACGATCACAAGTGGCTTGGCCTAGAGTTCGACAAGACATACTATGCGAGCGATTTTGTAGATGAGATATACAAATATGCAAGGAAAATTATTGAGAGGAATTATGCTTATGTTTGCCTGTGTTCAAAGGATGAGATCAAAAAAAAGAGGTTCGAGATGGAAGAGTGCGCACACAGGTCGCAACCATCAAAGGAGAACCTAAAGCTCTTTAACGGAATGGTAAATGGAGAGTTCAAGGAAGAGGAAGCGGTTGTTAGATACAAAGATGATATGAAATCCCTTAATACTGTCCTTAGAGACCCGGTTCTTCTTAGAATAGTTGAAACACCGCATTACAGGACTGGAACAAAGTACAGGGTGTGGCCCACATACGATTTCAATACCCCGATTGTCGACTCTTTGCAAGGGATAACAGACATAATAAGAAGCAAAGAGTACGAGCTTCACGATGAGCTCAGCAAAGGCATACTGGAAAGGCTTGGCCTAAGGGTTCCAAGGATGCATCTTGAGGCACGTCTCAATATAATAGGAAATACCACACATAAAAGGGAGATAAGGGAGCTTATAGAAAAGAAGAGGCTAGATGGATGGGACGACCCGCGCCTTCTTACTATAATGGCTTTGAGAAGGAGAGGAATACTCCCAGAATCAATCCGAAATTTTGTGATGAGGCTCGGCATGACAAAGACTGACAGCTCTATTCCAATGGAAATGCTTCTTGCAGAAAACAAAAAGCTTATAGATCCTATTGCAAAGCACATGTTCTTTGTTCCAAACCCTGTGAAAATTATTGTTAAGAATGCAGAAGGCAAGTCGAAAATGAGACTGCATCCAACAAAAGATATAGGATTCAGAAGCTATTCAACCAAAGATGTATTCTTTATAAGTAAAGAAGATTCCGGCAATGTGAAAGAGCAAGAGGTCGTGAGGCTGAAGGACTTTGTAGATGCAAGAATAGTATCAATAGGAAAGCACATAAGCGCTGAGAAAGGCAACGGGACATCGAAAGACAAGATAATACAGTGGGTATCTGATGGCAATTTCTCAAAATGCACTGTCGTAGTGCCTGGTCCTATACTGGATGACAAAAACAGCTTCAACAAGAGCAGCATCGAGGTTGTGAACGGCTATGTGGAAGAATATGCAAGCAACTTGAAAGAGCACGAGATAGTCCAGTTCGAGAGATTCGGTTACTGCATCCTTGATGACAAGAAGAAAATGCACTTTATCTTCATATCAAAATAGGTTAAAGTACAGAAGCCTGTTCTGTCTCATAAATTAGTGCATCGATCTGCCTGTTATGTATGTATCTTTTCAGCACCTCGAGCATCGCCCTTGATTTTTCATAGTCTTTCTTGTCAAACATTGCCATAGCGATGTAGAACAACGCGTTTATGGAGAAGTTGTCCGGCCTAAGCAGGTTCCTTGATTCGCTTATTACTGTGTCTGGCTTTCCTATATTAAGGCTTAGCATCATCCTTCCATACGATCCAAAGAACGGATGGTCTATCCTGTTCAGCAAACCAAGCATGTAATCCGCCTCTTTGAAGCTCGATAGTTTAAGATAAGACATGAATGTGAGATAAACCGGCATCAACGGCGGCCTTTCGTTTGAAAGCGCAGGCTCGCAAGCCTTTATGACCTCATTAAGAATACCCCTTGCCTGTGATATAAGCTTTGCAGAATTGTCCCTGAGATCAGAATTATCTTCCATAAAACCCTTCTTTGTGTATTCTATCATTTCTATCTCTATGTTGGATTGCTTTATGCACAAAAGCGCCTTTTCATAAAGATACGCTGGGTCTTTTGTGTCTTTTGACAAGCTGTCATATATCACCATTGCAGAAGAAAGGTCGTTTCTTTTTATCGCATCAGTGATGCTGCCAATCTGCGAGAAAACAGCAGGGTCTTTTTCCTGCAATGCCTCTCTGGTAGTGTAAACCGGCATTTCGCAATTCGAGCACAAGCATACTCCATTCACTGCAATTGATATGTTTCCGCAATACCTGCACATGAACAGCTTTCCGTTTGCCATTGCGTATTCTACGGATTTTTTTGTGAACTGGTCTTCCTGCATGGAAAAGCAACTCATTCAACATATTTATTTCTTTTTAAGCACAGCAAAAAGGTGCAGTTCATCGTATGGCTCAAGCTGCACCTTTTCCACAACTTCAAAATCATTCTTCAATAGCGAAAGCTCGCTTTCGAAAACCTCTTCAGGGTTTTTCGAAACATCCACGCTCTGCGATTTTATTATAAAATAGGCGTATCCTCCTCTCTTCAGGAACTTTGAATTCTCTTTTAGGATTGCAGCCTGGTTCTTTGCTGATGCGTCCTGATAGATTATGTCGCACTCATCAACAATACTTGAATAAGCATCAGTGTATCTTGCATCTGCAAGTATTGGCAGCATATTCTTCCTTTGCTCGCAGACCTGTATTAGCTCTCTCATGTTCCTCTCTGACAATTCAACACAATAAACGATTCCATCATTTCCGACAATATCGCTGACATGGCTTGCTGTGGTGCCTGTAGCCGCCCCAATGTAAAGGACCTTGCTGCCAATCTGCATCTCGAAGCTTCTAAGTCCATTCAAAATCGCTGCGGCGAGCTTGCTTCTATATGGATTCCAGGATCTATACTCTTTCGAGTCCATCCTAACAATTTCCTCTCCGTATACCCTGTTTCCCTTGTAGAGGTTCATTGTGGCTATCCTTTTGTCTATGGAGTACACTCCGTTGAATATTTTCTTTATTATCATAAAAAACATCCAGAACGGCTTCTACGCTAGCCCTGCCTACACTTGACTCTGAGCACCTATTTATTTACTCGCTTCTGCGTAGCTTATCAACCTTCTTACTATATTGCTCTTGTTCAGGACGTTGTTGTATTCCTTTTGGTCTATGTTGCTATGCTTGTATTCCTGTAGGTTTTCCATCTCTAGTTCCTCCTCCATTATGTCCTCCATTTCATCGTCCATCGATGAAAGGTCTATGGCCATCTCCTCAGGGAGCCTTGCCTGTGTTGCAAGGTACTCGAGAGATGCCTTTTCTGGAGGTTTTCTCCTTGTCTTCGCCATTATCAGCGCCTTGAGCACTTTCTCTATTGCGCTGTTGTACAAGAGGGATGCTGTAACAAGCTCCTTTGCATCCCTGTACTTTCTGGCGAGCTCAAAGTCTTGCGTTGCCTTCTTCAGAAGGCTTTCTTTTAAGAGATGCCTTCTCTCCCTCATCCCCTTACCCATATTAAAATCTCAAAACTATATTTAAATACTTTCTACACCTATGTAGTAATAAATTACAAACAAGTTTCTTATTGTAATATTTCTCGGCGATTTTATTACCGGACTTCCGATAAACAGGTTCCTCTCGGAACTAATGCCTGTTGCGGCAAGCGGAGTGGGAAGAGACGAGATAGTGAAGCATTTCACTGACTCTATAAAAAATTCTTTTGGGATAGACAGGGCCAGCATAAACGACGTGGCAAGGAATGATTCACAATCAACGCTCAACGGATACATAGCTGGGACGAAAAAGCCATACATAGACAACCAGCTGAGCGAGTACTCCTCATTCCCAGAGCTTCTCAGCT
>JASHUQ010000076.1 GCA_030039935.1 Microcaldota archaeon | reverse complement strand
TCGAGAAGAGTATGTATGTGCCAGGAAGGCGTTTTGAGAATATGTTTGAATATTTTAAGAGGTTCTTCTCTTCTTGCATCAAAACACTCGATTACCTGCCGAACCTTCTGTTCCTTCTCTTGTACGTGTCTATGGCTCTTTTCAGGTCCTCTTTCTTGAAGTCAGGCCAGTACTTCCTTGCAAAATAAAGCTCAGAATAATCAGACTGCCACGGAAGGAATCCGGAAAGCCTTCTCTCCCCAGAGGTTCTTATTATAAGGTCTATGTCTGGAATGTTTGCTGTTCTCAGCTCGGCTTTTACTTTTTCATCGCTTATCTTTGCCGTATGCTGCGAAGAAAGCCTCTTTACCGCATACATTATGTCGTCCCTTCCCCCATAGCCTATAAGAAGATTTATCGACAAGTCTTTGTACATCCTTGTCTGATTTTGCAGATATGTCAAGGCATCGTTAAGCCTCTTTGGCAGCATTGACATGTTCCCTATCACGTTGACCCTTGCATTGTTTTCCTTCAGCTTTTTCAGAAGAGACCTGTCATAAGCTGTCTTTGCGTAAAGGTTGTAGAGGAGGTTCAATTCACCTCTGCTTCTATTCTTTATGTTCTCTGTTGAAAGCGCCCAGAGAGAAAGGCTTTTCACACCCTGCTCCTTTGCCCATATGCAAAGGTCTACGGCCTTTTGTATTCCAGCATTGTACCCAGTCTGAAGATTCAATCTATGGGTTCTGGACCATCTCCTATTTCCATCTGGGATTATTGCTATATGCTCAGGAATCTGCTTCATTGATTTGTGATCTCCGCATTTGTGATTTCCACTAAACATGAAACTACCAAAACAATCTTATATATGCAACACCAGTTATAGCTTGCGCCTTTATAAGCCAACCAGTCTTTATAAAGGAATATCAGAAGATAACTTTATTAATATAGTGGCTCCATGACCATGTTCGACAATACTTACATTGAGTCAATAGATGAGGTCATTGGGAATAACAATGCAATATCTTTCATGAAAAGGTTCGCATCCGATTTTGAATCAGGGTCAAAAAGAAAACCCCTTATGATATTTGGCCCATCAGGGATAGGAAAAACTTTATCTACGCACATGCTTGCAAAGCAGTTCAAGTGGAATATTGTTGAGATGAATGCCAGCGATTACAGGGACAGGCAGTCCATAGAAAGCCTTCTCCAGGGCGCGTCAAACACGAGGAGCCTTTTCGGAAAGAGGAACCTGATTCTTTTGGATGAGATAGATGATCTTACGGCAAGGTTTGACAACGGCGCCAGCGCTGCAATATCATCAATTGTGGAAGGCTCAAGAAACCCTGTCATATTCATAGCAAACAACATGTGGGACCAGAGCATATCATTCCTAAGAAGCAAGACAGACCCTGTTGAATTCAAGAAACTTTCCAGTTCAGACATATCGAACATACTCTCCAACATGCTGAAAAAGCTTGGCAGGACAATGCCAAAGGAGATGATAGACATGGTTGCAAACAGATCATCTGGAGACGCGAGGAGCGCGATAAACGACATGCTTGTCGTTCTTGACTCTGATGATAATATGATAGATTCTATAGGTTTGAGAGACAGGAAAAGCGACGTGTTTGCAACGCTCGACAAGATATTCCTTTCAAATACCCTCGCTGCTCCAATGCGCGCTGTAGGGAACACAGACGTGGACAACGACATGATGATAAAATGGATAGACGAGAACATACCCCATAGGTATAACGACATAAAAGACATGTACTTTGCATATGAATATCTGTCTGATGCAACAAGCTTCTCGACAAAAGCTTCTAGGTCCCAGTACTACACATACTGGAGGTATATGAGCGCTATGATGTCAGGAGGGGTTGCGTTGGCAAAGTCAAGGCATCCGGATACAAGCAGAAGGTACAGTTTTCCAAAAATAATCTCTGATTTGAGCAAATCAAAGCCAGAGAGGCAGGGGGATGCCGCGCTGGCAAAGAAGCTGCAGAAGCAAATGCACCTAAGCATATCTGAGATAAAGTCAAACGAGATGAGGCTCATGGCAAGGATGGCGGCAGGATGCATGAAAAGCGAGGAGGACAAAGAGAAAGTCTACGATTTCTTCATGAACAAGTTCGAGATGAGCGAAAAAGAGGTTGATTCTCTTATCATGAGGGCTGGCTCACGCCAAGTTCTCTGAGGAATGCATTGAGGACTGGCTTTACCGCCTTTTCCCTCAACCTGATGCTCGCAGCCTCGTTGTGCCCTCCCCCAGATTCCGCATTTTCCTCGTTTTTCACTATATTACCTATTATTTTAAGAAGCCCGACCTTGCTCGATATGTGCTTAGACAATCTAACAGTAATGTAATTTCCATAGTAAACTACTGTTATAGTCTCATTTCCATTAAGCGATTCCAGCCTTTCCTGCAATCTTGAGCTGTATCTTCCAGGAAGGGGGAACCCGGTCTCGCTTTTTGGTATGTTCTCGAAATCAAGCACAAACACCTTCCAATTCTTGCACTTATACTCCCTGACGCTTTTCACCCCAAGCTCGAGCGCCTCATTCAATGTGTTTGATGCGATTGAGAAGAGATTGTCAGACCTCTCCTTGCTGTTTAGCAAGTTGTCAATGTAATTTGGGGTCAGTTTTTCTATTCCAGAATCTCTTCTTTCCGCAACGCTGGTAAGATAGTCTATTATGATTGCCGTTCTTTGAAGGCTCTTGTCTTTTCTATCAGCAAATGTGCTGTAGTCGCTTATCAATGACGCGCCTATCATGTCCTTTGCATTCACATTATAGAGAGATTTGGAGAACAGGCATGTGAGGAGTCCAGCAGTGAAATTTGAGTCAGATCCAAATTCCCATGTGTTTATGTAATGCGGTATTCCTCCTTTCGGAAATCCCTCATACAATGGATGGTGGTCGAGCCATATTACATTGTAGAAATTGCCGAACTTTTTTATAGCGCTTTCGCTTCCTGGCGCTGTTCCGAAATCTGTTATAAATATGAGCGGTTTTTCTATGCTCTTATAGGAATTGAACACCAGCGCGTCGCTGGAAAACGATCCAATATCATAATCTATGCCCCTGTGCATCGTCCAGGCAATGCCTCTTTCTCCATCAAAACATTTTTCCTGGATTTTTTGCAGTGCCCTGCTGAGAGCAACAGCGCCGCTCGCCCCGTCGCCATCATTATGAAACCTTGCAATGATCGGAGATCCAGAAATGAACGATGCAATGAAGGATTCGCATGCAGCGTGCAAGTTCTTTTCCATTTTTTTCAGCGAATCGAAATACGGCTCGCCAGAGCTTTCCTTTTCCGCCTTT
>JASHUQ010000075.1 GCA_030039935.1 Microcaldota archaeon | reverse complement strand
TCTAGCTTCTTGTTCGCTGTGCCAAGCTCTATTGAACCCTCGTTCACCTTCTTTGAAACCTTTTCCCTATACGAAGATGCATTGGATATTTCATCTTCCAGCTTTTGTATCTCGTTTTCTATCTCTTTCCTTCTGTTTGTAAGCTTCTCGTAGTCCACAACAGCCTTGTCATACTCTTTTGTAATCTGGGATTCCCTTGCTTTGAGTATTGTATATGTAATGCTTTTGAGCCTGTTTGTCAGCTCTATGTACTTCTCTGCGTCTATCTTTTCCTTCTCAAGTTCTTTGAGGAATCCCTGTCTTTCATTAAGCATTATGTTTGCTTCTGTTATCTTTGTTTCCACTTTCTCCAGTTCCTTCATTGATGCCTCTTTCTTGTCATCAAATTCCCTTATTCCAGCGGCAATATCGATGAGCTCCCTCCTCTCCTTTGGAGTAAGGTGAAGGTATTTCTCTATCTCTCCCTGCATTATCGTGTTTGTCTCGTTTATTCCCGCATTGTTCGCCTTTAGTATGTCAAGAACGTCCTGCTTCGTCGCCCTTTTGCCGTTTATCCTATATCCGATCTTGTTGTTGGACTTTATTATCCTTGCTATGTCTATTGTTTCATCTCCTGTGAACGTGACGTGGGAATAAGCCCTTTTCACTCCGTCTTCCTTCTTCGCCTTTGCGTTCCTGTTTATGAGGTCTTTCGCAGAGCTAGCCCTTAGCCTTTTCAGAGATCCTTCGCCTAGAGAAAACAGTATCGCATCGAATATTGCAGATTTTCCGGATCCGTTTGGCCCTACTACGCAGCTGAATCCCTTGTTGAAGTTTATATTCGCATGCTTGAATGACTTGAAATTGTGAATGCTTATTCTATCTAGATATAGCATATTTCCACGGTCGCCAGTAATATGGTTTTTGAGTGTTAGTTTTTATTACTTTTGTTGTCTTTCGCGATTTTCATGTGTGACATGTACATTGATATTATAGACTCTATATGTGGGCCATAGAGTATTCCTATCATCTTTCCATTTTTCATCACGGCCAGTATGTTCCTCTCTTCGTTTCTCATTATCTCCAATGCCCTTGACAATCTTTCGCTATACGATATTTTTGGAACATCTATAGAGAAGTTTTTCTCAGTTTCCTTGTTTTCCGTCACTTTCTCTTCTGGGTTGCTTTTGTTTAAAGACATATTTGCAAGTGCAAGTATCTTGCCATTTCTTTCCTGCAATACAATATGCGTTCCTTTCTTCAATATCATGCCATACATTTCCTGTATTGTAGTGTTTTTATCAATTAGAATATAATTAGTAGTTATAAGGCTTTTCAGGCCCATTCCTGAGGTGTAGTCCTTTATGTATGCGTTTTGCAGCTCCGCTTTTGCCCCGTCATAAAGGAAAAGTGCTATTATAATATCCCAGAAAACTATGAACTCCCTGTAAAGAAATGTTGCGTTTGGCAACAGCAAAGCGTAGGCAATTGTTCCTATTATAATTGCAATGACGGTTGCGTTGCTCGCCTTAACTGTCAATTGTGTTGATTTCAGGAAATTTCTCTTTTTTTGAAGATAGCTCCTCAGCACCCTTCCTCCGTCAAGGGGGAATCCGGGAAGAAGGTTGAAAACTCCCAATAGGATGTTTATCTCAAAAAGGAACTGCACCGCCTCTTTTATCAGCCCTCCGGGAAGGTATATCACAAGGAGGCCGAATCCAAGGCCGAGTACAATGCTTGTCATAGGCCCTGCCATCGCGATCCTGAATTCTATGTTTGGTTTGACCCTGTCAAGGTCTATTATAGATGCACCTCCTATAGGAAGAAGCACTATCTTCTTTACCTTTATGCCGTTTCTTTGCGATGTTATTGAATGTGCAAGCTCATGGATTAGCACACAAACAAACAGCAGTACTATTAGGCTGAAGAAGAAAAGCCCCTGAGTTGATGTTGCAAGTAGGAAGAATGCAAGAAGTATGAGCGCAACGAATGTCCAATGGAGTTGTATTTGAATGCCGGCTATTCTTCCTATATTTGGCGATAATGAAACCATAAATATCATTAGGATTTATTATTAATAATACGACAACGTGCTTTTATATGGAAGATTATGAGCTTCGATTTATTTATGACAAGGCAGCTCTTGTGCTCCATAGCGAAAGCGAAAATTATGTTATTGTAGGGGATCTCCACATCGGAATGGAAAGGAAACTGTCTCATAAAGGGGTCCACCTGTACAATGCAACAGAACATATGCTAAAGCAGATAAAGGAAATTGCAAAGGAGAATTCTGCGAACAAGATAATCATTCTAGGAGATGTGAAGGACAGCATACTCTATCCAGATTCTACAGAGCAAATGCTGATAAAAAGATTTTTCGATGGACTATCAGACTTTGATGTGCAGATAGCCGTAGGAAACCATGACGGCCATCTCAAAGAATTCCTAAATGCTCCGATAAAGGATGAAATTATAATTGGAAACTACGCATTTCTTCACGGACATATGTGGCCTTCTGAAGAGGCAATGAAAAAGCGTTATGTTATTATTGCACATAATCACGTTGCGGTATCGTTCAGAGATGAGAACAATGCCTTCTATAGCCAAAAGGCATGGCTTGTCTCAGATGTCAGTAAGAAATTTGCTAAGGAAAGATACAAAGATTTCTACAAAAATGTAAAGCTAATTGTAATGCCTGCGTTCAACGACCTTATTTTGGGAACTCCGGTCAACAAAAAGGATGATACTCACATTAATCCTTTGTTCAGGAACAAGATATTTGATTATGACAATGCGAGTGTGTATACAATATCTGGATCGTTGATAGGAACCCCGAAATCTTTGAGCAACTAGATTTAGGATGAACGTTCAAGTCTTCGTTTTTCTTCAAGGCGGTCAATTGCTGAGAGTATATCAAATAGAAATGGTGTGAATATTATCCATTCTGGTTCTTTGCGATCCCAATGTATCATGCCCCTTTTTTCTATTCTTTTAAGGTTTTTTCTAATTGTCTGGGTATCTAATTTTGGTCCGAATAATGTTGATGCCTTGGCCACATCATCAATAAATTGGCTGGCTGGACCTTGGCCGGATATGATGCCAACAGCTTTTATAACAGTAATTTCAGTCGTATTTAATTTTGTAACTATCTTATCAGCTTCACCTGGTAGCGCCATTCTTCGGCGAGCGAAACTTTTCAAATTAATTAATTTCTTGCCAGGTATCTCTTGAATACTTGTTGTAACCATACAACCATTATGTATGATCAATTTCCTGATATTTATGGATTTGCT
>JASHUQ010000009.1 GCA_030039935.1 Microcaldota archaeon | reverse complement strand
AATCTTCCTATAGTCAAATTTCTTTCCTTTATCAAGGCACAATGCACATATAGCAGCGGCAACCACATCGTTTGGATTACCATTCAAACGCATCTGCTGGGCGTCATATATTCTTTTCGCAATTCCCCTCTCAGCATGCGCGTTAAAACCAAGAGAACTAAGAACCTTTCTTGAGCTTTCAAACGCCCTTCCAAACTCACTTCCCTTTGCAACAGAATAAAAGGCGTTTAGCTTTGCACTCATTGCAGGTCGTTTTGTGCCTTTCTTCGCCATATTACTACCAAGACTATCAGTGAGTTAACCGAATAAGATATTTATTTGTTGCTATATGCAACAAATGGGCCCGGGGAGATTTGAACTCCCGGCCTTTCGATTATCAGTCGAACGCTCCAACCAGACTTTTAGCCCTATTTTGCAGTATTTAACTACAAAACAAGTAAGCTACGGGCCCATGTATTAATTAAACATGCTTAACTTCAATAACCTTTCCGCCAGGTTCCTCTTCTCGGAACACCTGGGTCTGAAACTTGAATATTTTTACACTTGGTTGCATCCAGTAGTTTGACGGGATTCCAGCCTTTGCACAGACCTCTTCAAGAAACTTCTTCTCATTCCATTTCTGCTCTACAGCAACTTGCGGAAGAAACAATCCGGAATAGAGTCCGTATCTTGCCATCACTCCATCCTTTCCTATTTTAATCTTCTTGTATCTCTGCGATGCGGCTCCAGTTATTTCCTCTGGTTGCGTAAGAACGCTCACCTCAACAAGCAGCCTGTCGAATTCCTTGTGCGATACTGGAACAAACCTTGGATCCTCAAATGCAGCGGCAAGCGCGGCATCTACTACGCCTTCTCCTATTGGAGACACAGCTATCGGGAATCCTATGCATCCTCTGAGCGCTTTTGTCGGATAGTGCTCAAGTGTGACAAAAACGCCATCCATTTCCCTGAATTCTTTTGTAATATCCCTTACAACTTTTCTTTCAAAGCGAGGACTCCTTAGTGAGAGATCTATAGTGTGCCTTGCCGCTTTCACAAGCTCTGCTCCCTCTTGCAAAGTATAGCTGTGCATAAACATACCAATTAACTATCAATCAGACTATAGAGTTATTAATATTTTATGTGTTGTGCTTTCATGGCCGACATTGTTATTTACACTGATGGGGCTGCAAGGGGGAATCCTGGAGAAAGCGCCTCAGGCTACATTGTCTATGAAAACGGTAAAATCGTAAAAAAACATTCCGAATACAATGGAAAGACAACAAACAATCGAGCAGAGTACATTGCAGTTGTTAAGGCTCTTGAGTGGTGCCTTGACAATATAAAGAACTGCATAAACAAGAATGCAGCACTTTATTCAGACAGCGAGCTTGTCGTAAGGCAGATAAACGGAGTATACAAGATAAAATCCCCAAACGTAAAGGAGCTTAACAAGAGAGTAAGGGATCTTGCAAACGGATTTAAGAACATAGGCTTCAACAACCTTCCAAGAGAGGAAAATCACATAAGAATGGTGGACAAGGAGCTGAACAGGCTTTTGGATTATATAGAGGAAAAATAGCAGGGAAAAGGTTAAATATATAGCAATAAGATAATAGAGAGGGAATAGACCAGTGATGTTTTATGGCAGAGGGCTCAAATCCAGATTCAAAACCAACAAAGGGAAAAGGAGGCGCAAAGGAGGGCAAGCAGCCCCAAAAGACAGATTCAAAAAGCAGCCCAAAAGCGGATCCTAAGCTTCCAGCACCTGTGCAGCCTGCGGTTGCACAGCCAGCCCCTGTAAAACCTGCAATGCCTTCAACCACATCATCCTCTGCAACTGCCCCTGCTGCCACTGCAACACCGGCGCAGCAGGTGAATCCCGAAGCAAAGGACCACTGGAAGAAGGGAAACTCTCTTTTCGAAGCGAGCAAGTTCCAGGAAGCGATAGTGGAGTATAATGATGCGCTTAAGATCGATCCGAATTATGCTGATGCATATTTCAACAGAGCCCTTACCCAAAGGATACTTCACAACTATGACGATGCAAAGAAAGACTTAGAGACTGTAATGAAACTGCAGCCAAAGAGCGCAGACGCTCCCCTTCTTATAGGAGACATTGCTGAAAGCAAGAACGATTTCCTGGGAGCAAGGTTCTGGTACGAGAAATCGCTTGCAAACAACCCAGATTATTCTGAAGCAAAGAACAGGCTCGAACATATAGATTCATTGATACACATGGAGCAGACAGGCCCTCCGAAGACCAGCGGAACCGGATTTGTTCCAGGAACAGTTACAAAGAAGGGAGGATCCCCTTATGAAAAGGAAGGAACAGTGATAGAAGAAGGGCAGATAAAGAAGCTTGCGTTCTACAAATCCAAAGTGAAATTCGACACTGTTGTCGGGTTAGAACAGGTGAAAAAATACCTTTACGAGAATGTTGTTCTTGCAATTCAGAAACCTGAATTGTTCAAGAAATATGGGAAAAAACGCGGAGTGGGGCTCGTGTTATACGGTCCTCCTGGGACCGGTAAGACGCATATCGTCGACGCAATTGCCGGAGAGGCTAATGCAAACGTCATAATCGCGAGGATAAACCAGATAATAGACATGTATACTGGAAACACCGAGAAGAACCTACACGCTGTTTTCGAGCAGGCTAGGCACAATGCCCCATGTATCATTCTCTTTGATGAGCTTGACGCTCTTGGAACAAAGAGAGCCGGAGCAGATGGACCAGGAGGAGGCGGAGGCGAAAGCTCTGCTATGAGGCTTGCGGTTAACCAGTTCCTTACAGAAATGTCAGGCTTGGAGGAAAACCCTGAAGGAATCTATGTGATAGGAACAACAAACCATCCATGGGATATAGATTCAGCATTGAAAAGATCTGGAAGATTCGGTGATTACATTTATGTAGGGCCGCCGAACCACAAGTCAAGGGCGGCAATGTTCAAGTATGCATTGAAAAACATACCAAAAGGACATCTAAACTACAACAGACTTGCGAGGGCAACAGCAGGATATTCTCCAGCAGATATTGAATACAGGATAGTTGACAAGGCTGCTATGAGGCCGTTGCTCCATGAACATGTCCACAAAAAGGAAAGAAGGCTTACAATGGGAGACATGATAGCGATACTAAAGGATAAAGATGTCAGTGGCAGCTCGCTGGATGAATGGTATCAGATGTGCAAGAAAGAGGTAATAAGCAGCATAGAAACTCAGATAGTAGATGGAAAGAAGCAGGAAATAGAAAAGGAAGGGAAGCTAGATCCTGAAGAGAAACTCATCTACAAGAAGATGATTGGAGATGTGAAAAGGAATACAAGAGGCCTTACGATAAGATTCAAGAAGCTCACAAGAT
>JASHUQ010000074.1 GCA_030039935.1 Microcaldota archaeon | reverse complement strand
AGCGGGTCAAGCCATCCGTTTTTATTCTCAGGGCCAAAGAAGTGAATCTCTTTCATGAATAAACACTTCTGAGATAAAAATAAATAACTATACTCTCATAATATATTGCGACTAGTGACTTTATGGGAATAAAATACTGGGAGTATGAGGATGCTCCGCTCAAGGACAAGCTGAAATCTGTCAACATAAAGGATGTTGCAAAGGTATTCTATGATAATGAGACAGAGGCATACAGGTTTGCCACTCTTCTTCTTGAAGTCAAAAAGAAGGGGCAGATGCACCTCAAGGATGTACCAAAAACAATACCAATCGCAACTGCAAAGAGATATCTCGACTTTGCAGTGCAGGTGGGGCTTCTAAAACATGAAGACAACGCCTATTCCCTTACTGACAGGTTTACAAGGCCTATGAAAAATGTTGCAACATACATAAAAGCGTGGATGGACAGCACACAGGAAGAGGACCTTGCAATACAGTTTGCAAATGCAAGGATAGAAAGACAGGCGAAGAGAGGTGGGAGAGGAAAGACAGAGGACAACGATGGTAATTCTATTTCTTCAACCCAGGAAAATAACGCGCCTTAGTTGGGTAAAAGCCGAATGAAAACTACTTTATTTAAAACAGTCAGCTGATTAATTGATTAAATACTGTGATTAATTGAATTCGAGTGCAAGGTCGAAGATGTCTGTGATATTGGGCATAATAATACTTGTTGTGGATGCACTCTGGATTTATAGCAGTTTTCCACATTTTAGCACATTCGCCGGAGGATTTCCAGTGAATGGCTCTGCGATGAGGGCAAATTTCACGTATCCTAATGCAACAATGGCTTACGCTTTTAGGAACACAGGATACTCTGGGTACATTGGCATAATATATGGAGCAATAATACTTGTGGTTGACCTTGTATGGATATTCATGTCTTTGGGCTCCAATGCGAATCGGAAGAAGAAATAACACACGGGCCCGGCGGGATTTGAACCCGCGACCTTCAGCTTTCCTCTTTCTTTTGATTAAACTTTTATCAAAAGTTTAGAAGGCTGTTGCTCTATCCAAGCTGAGCTACGGGCCCTTGAAAAATATTATTATGCAATAACTAATAACGTATCAGTCCAACATTCGCCGCTGAAGATATATTAAAGAATCGCTTTACATTGTCGGTGAGCATTTGCACCGCCTTTTCAAAATCCATTCCCTTTGCCTCTGCAACCAGCCTTATCGACTTCTCAACAGACATCGGAGATTCCCCCACTACTGGAGAGTCGCTCTCAGGCATTATCATGTTTATGTCAAAGTTTTTTACAACCCTCTTCCGTTTTGAGGAATCCAACGGTGGAATAGATATGTAGTAGCCAAGCTTCTCCAAGGTCTTTGCCTCCTTCGCATCTCCTTCAAAGAAATGCACGTGCACTTTCTCCTGCTTCCTTTCCTTTAGTATCGAAATAACATCCTTCATTGCATTCCTCGAATGCACTGAGACGGGAAGCCTAAGGCTCTGCGCAAGATCGAGGAACCTCTCAAAAACGTCCCTCTGCTTTGCCATGTTCTCGAATCCTCCAACTATCTTGTAATCAAGCCCGATTTCCCCTATTGCCACTATGCTCCTCGAATGCTCCTTTATAATGTTCACTACAAAGTTTATCTCCTCATCGAATGTATTCTCCTCCATTTTCAACGAATGCTCAGGATCTATACCAACAGCAGCGAATACATGCTTGTTGTCGGCCAGCTGCAGTGTTTTCATTATGGATTTTGTGTCTACTGCGTTTGTCACTATTGTTGACACCCCGGATTCTATCGCAGATGTAACAATAGAAAAGTCTTGAATCAGGTCAATGTGGCAGTGCGCATCCGCCATTTCCAGTTTTTTTACTGATATATTCCTGGCTTTTACGAGCTGCTTCGTCTGCTGCATTCTATCAGCGAATCAAATAGATACTTATTAATATGTTGAAATAAAAAGATTCCTATCGTATTCATGGGACTATTTATGGAGAGCCAACAAACGAAAAGGAACACTGGCAGCACTTCAAGGAAACTGAAAAGCATAGAAACGAAGAGCAACGTTCTTACTGTAATTGTGATCGTGCTTGCAGTTGTAATAGTCTACCAGTCAATAATGATAAATTCTCTATTAGGTTCATCGAACAGCACACAGAAAATGATAAACAGCATTGATACCGCTCTTACAAAGATAACCCAGAATAGTACAACCGCACCAACAAACACCAGCCTTCTTCAAATAAAGTCGTACAACATAACAGGTAGCGTCTTCGTTCCTCCGGTAAACCTGTCAAACTATCCGGTAATAACACAGCAACAGAAGTTTGGAAGCAGGCTCACGGGCATAAACATGCCGTTGAATACCACAGAGCTTTCTGTAATAAACAATGCATCAGACTCGTATTTTGAAACTGCAGGTGAAATGTACCTTAATGGAACTATAGGAGATGTCATAGCGTCTCCTACAATGGTCAACATGTTTGTCCTTAATGGAAAACCCTCAGTAATATACCTCGGTAGCATAACCTGCGTTTTTTGCGGAGAGAACAGGTGGGCAATGG
>JASHUQ010000073.1 GCA_030039935.1 Microcaldota archaeon | reverse complement strand
ATCGCTGGTGCTTGTCCAAAGGCAGTTCATAGATTTCGAGCCGTGCCCGTTCTGGAGCCTCGTGCTCGAGCCAAACCTGACAAACTATAGCAGCAATATAAGAGGAAGGGCAAACATCGACTTAACGAACCTCTATTCTGTGCCAGGAAACTACATTGCTCCAATAAATAGCTCAACTAACATGACATCATAATATCTTTAGTATGTTTCCAGTAAGAGACTGGTATGCCTCGCAAGATGTCCACTCGTTTGGCTCGCTTCCATTCTTTATCGCTTTTCTTACCCCTTCCGCCTCGCCGTTGTGCCAGAGTTTAGATAAATCGTAATCAACCTCCCGTATGTTTCCTATCTTCCTGTTCCACATTATTGATGGATATACGTTGCCCCAGCCATCGAGGAAAAGAGATGCATCAAGGCTCCTGCATTTCACCGGGGTTTTACCCTCTTTTGCAAACTCTATAAGCTTCTTAAGAAACGCGTTTTCTACAAGATGCATTGGATCATACATTCTCATTCTTTTTGAATATATCTCTGAAAGCTCTTCGGATGTTCCATTTCCTATCGGGCTTATGGATAGGTTTGCATTTTTGTAATAGGTCTCTGATGTCTGCGCCAGGTTTATGTGGAAGTCGTTGTATGTTACATTTGGAAATACTTCCTTGACAGAATTGAATGTTTTTTCGAACTGCCCTGAATTGAACTTGCTAATTGTGTATCCGAAAACCATATCAAGATTTGGATGGTCTCTCTTTATTTCCTGGAGCATCCTGTAGTTCTCCATCGCCTTGTCAAAGTTCCCCGGAATTCCTCTTATCTTATCATGAAGTTCTCTATATCCGTCAAGGCTCACAGTTATGACAAGCCTTGGAACGCCAGTATCGAGAACCTCTATTACCTTTCTTTTAACCATATCAATGTTGCAAAGCGAGTTTGTGGGTATTGTGATTATGTAGAGATCTTTGCAGTTCTCTATAAACGCCTTTGCTATATCCGCCATGTCGCTTCTCAAGAAAGGCTCCCCTCCTGTTATTGTAATCCACTTGAAGTAGTTGTTCTTCTCTGTAAACTTTCTTATCTCCTCTAAAGTAAGCTCATCCTTTGGCCTTATCTCCCATATGTTGCATGTGAGGCAGCGGCTTTGGCAGTTGTATGTAACAGAGAAATTCAGCTTATACGGTCTTTCAAGACTTGTGAAATTAGATTTCAATGCTGTGAGAGCAAGCCCCGCTATGCTTCCGCCTTTTCCATTCATATGTATCTTTCTCTAATTCATGATATAAATAGCTTTTTATTCTATCGTTATTTACCATGGCACTTTCTTAAGCCTAAGCCTGTGCGCTCCCATGTTTGTAAGAAGATGAAGTATTCCTGTTAGTATTATCAGGAATACAATTCCATAAACGCCTGGCGTGTGGCCCAGGGGTGCGGCCAAAAGCATGGCAACAACAAAGAACCCGTATTGGTCTAGTATTGGAACGCTCCTTCCGGGCTTTATGTCAGATTGCCTTTTTATGAAACTGCCAAACAGGTCCCCGAAGTTTGCCCCGATAGCAAGAAGTATCGATACAGGAAGCATGTAGTGGAAGAATGGGTATTCAATAGCGCCAACCGCAATTCCTGCGATTATGCTGGAAACCGTTCCCCTTATTGTTTTGTTTGCGCCGAATATCCTCCTGTTCCTGAACCTCTTCTCAAAATCAAGTGGTTTTCCGCCGCCGAAAAGTACAGGAGCACCGTTGGCGGCATACGCTGGGAAAATGTATATTATCGGATATATTACTAGTAAATACAAGGGATTATACAAAATATCACCCGACTATCGCCTTGATTCTTCTTATTCCAGCCGCAACAGCCTCCTGTTTTTGTATCTTGAAGCTTTTGAGCTCTCTTGTATTCTTCACGTGCGGCCCTCCGCATACCTCCCTTGAATATATCCTGCCGCCCTTCGATATAGTATATACTTTAACCATTTTTTCGTACCTTGCTTCGAATACTCCTTGTGCACCTATCTTCTTTGCGTCATCAATTCCCATTATCTCGAACGATACATCCGCCTCTTCTTTTATTACGTTGTTCACCCAGTCCTCTATCTTTTTTATCTGCTCGTCTGTAAGTTTTTTGTCGTAATTGAAGTCGAATCTTAATCTCTCTTTTGTTATGTTTGATCCCATCTGGTGTATTGATGGATCGACCACCTGCCTGAGCGCCTCATTCAGAAGATGCGTTGCTGTATGAAGTTTTGTTGTCTCTTCGCTGTGGTCCGCAAGCCCTCCCTTGAACTTCTGCTCTGCGCCTTTGCGCGAAATATCTTGATGCTTTTTCATCAGAGAGTTGAAGCCGTTTTCATCGACAGAAAATCCCTTCTCTTTGCACATTTCAACGGTAATCTCAATGGGGAAGCCAAAGCTCTGGAATAGGTCGAATGCGCTTTTAGCATCAAGAGTCTTTTGGTGCGATTCTTCAAGAAGCTGCAGCTTCCTTTCTAGATGCCTTGTTCCGTTTTCCAGTGCTAGCGAAAACTTTTCTTCCTCATTTTCAAGCTCTTCGAATATTCGCTGGCTATTTTTCCTTATCTCTGGATATTGGTCTCCCATTACCGCAATCACTATCTTTGCAATCTCGTTGCAGAATTTGCCCTTTATGCCGATTAATCTTGCATGCCTTATGCTTCTTCTGATGAACCTTCGCACAACATACCCCTGGTCTATGTTGCTTGGCACAACTCCATTTTCATCCCCCATAATCATGACAGCCGCGCGCATGTGGTCCGTTATTATCCTTGCATTCCGGTTTGCCCTTGTTGTGCCTTTCATAGACAGCGATATTACCTTATCGAGAATTGGCGCAAGCGTATCACATTCATATACATTATCTGCGCCGCTTAGCACGGCAACAGTTCTTTCCACTCCCATTCCGGTATCAACATTCTTTTGCCTTAATTCCTCATACCTTCCATCTGCTGTTTTATCATACTGCATAAGAACGTCATTCCATATCTCGCAAAATGGGCCGTTGCTTGAAAGTTTTAAAAATTCATCAGTGCTTTTTTCCTGTATGTCCTTTGCATGATAAAACATCTCAGTATCTGGACCGCACGGTCCGCTCTGCCCGGCCGGGCCCCACCAGTTGTCCTTCTTGGGCAAAAAGTGAATTCTATTTTTTGCTACGCCAAGTTTCGCCCAGATACGCGCAGTTTCTTCGTCTCTTGGTGCGTCATTGTCTCCAGCAAAGCAGGTAACGCTGAATCTTTCAACTGGTATACCGAGCTCTTTAGTGAGAAATTCGAAGCTCATAGATATGGCTTCCTCTTTGAAATAGTCTCCAAATGACCAGTTTCCAAGCATCTCCCAGAAGCTCAGGTGCCAGGAATCGCCAACCTCATCTATATCATCACTGCGCAGGCATTTCTGGACGCTACAAAGCCGCTTTCCAAGCGGGTGTGGCTCTCCAAGCAGGTATGGAATAAGGGGGTGCATGCCAGCAGTTGTGAAAAGAACAGTAGGATCATTTTCTGGAATAAGCGATGCGCTAGGAATTAGCTTGTGGCCTTTCTTCTGGAAGAAGCTGAGGTATCGTTTTTTTAGCTCAATGCTTGAAATCACTTTAGCACCTTTTACACTATATGCCTAATCCTTTCTGCGGCCACCATACCTTGCATTCCTTTCCAAAGAAGGCGCAGAAGTTGCACTTCCATTTTTCGTTCTGCGGAACTGCAAGAGATTCTCTTTCTCCTTTCCAGTATTTCAGCACAAAGTCCAAAACTGATGACATTTCATTGTCTGTGTATTTGAACTTATGCGTGTCTATCAACTTTCCTGTTGATTGGTTTATGTATCTTATGCAAAGAGTGTCGCTTATCTTGTCTAGCTTTTCTAGAGATGCGAAGAACATATCTGATATAGAGTCTATTCCCTGCATCTCCTTCTGTACTTCCAAGGCGTTGAGCTGCCTCGCAAATTCATCTGTTATTCTTAGATTATAGGTTCTGTATGCCTTCTTGAAATTATCAGACGTGTATTTCTTTGCATGTATGTCATCGAGCACTTTCTTGTAGACCATTACTTGAACTCTATGGGTAAGCATCTGCGCTTCTGATGGAAGCTTGTCGCTTCCCTTTGTCTTGTCCTCTGTAACAACAACCTCATTGTCCTTTATGTCAAGCTGGTCTATTTTTCCGGTAAGCCTAAACCCATTTATAGATCCGTATATCTGCACCTCTCTTGTCTTCTTATTCTGCTGAAGAGCCTTCAGCGCAATATAGCTGGTGTACAATCCTTTGTAAAGAAAGTCGGCATAGCTCCTTGGCATAAGCACTATGGGAACATTGGTCTCGCTTTCCAGCTCTCCGTGTATCTGCTTCCCTTTCCTTATCTCTTCTGTTATCTTTGCTCCGTGTATGTAGTTGAGCTCCATCTGGCGCTCGCACCAGTACTGCGCAGCTATGTCGGAGACACGTATGCTGCTCTTGTTCAATTTCTCGAGGACATTCAAAATATCAGCCCGCCTACCTATCTTCACAGCAAAAGCTCAGAGATTACCTCGTTCATCACGCTATTATTGTGTAGTGTTTCTTATTAAAAGGCGATGCAAAAATGTGCATATTTAAATCTATATTGCTGTTCGTCAAAAGTCGCCCAGCAATAACAGCGTAATAATATAAAAGAACTAAACAGTAATGCTTATAAATTTCTGACATGATTAGTATTTTAGCAAAAGGCGAGAATTGTGAAGGTTTTAAACAATAAGAATAAGCTTGTCATCGTATTTAGTGGCACCACAAACGGATGCCCAAGAATGATTGTCGCTGGCAGCAGCTGTGCCAGGCTAAGAGACGACTATAGACACTCTATATCGCTTAATAGAGGCATGCTGAAAAAGATTGTTTCTGGTTAACTATTTGTTTTCGTGCCGTTTCAGATAATCGTGTATTGCCAGGTATTTATCTAAGTGGAATGGCCACTTCCCTACAATCACGTCTGTCAAAATTGCCTTGTCTGTTTTTGGATTCTCGCTGGAGAATTTTTCGTTGTCAAGGCTTGGTCCCCTCTTCGAAAGCATCTCTCCGTTGTCAAATGTGCACACAAAAAAGTTGTCATACGCCCCTATCGTAACTGTGAATATTGAGTAATCGCTCGATGCACCCTTCTTGTTCTCTTTTACCAGCTCCTTGCAGAAATCGTAAAGTCTTTGCGAATGCTCCTTAGACAAGAATAGGTATGTGCCGTATGCGCAAAAAATTCGCTTGTGTGGTCTTTGCGTTAGGGCGCTAAATCTTTTTATTATTCCTTTATCTTTAAGCTTTTTTATTATGTAGATTATCCTTGCCTGTGTTATCTTGCACTCCTTGACAAGCTCCATAAGCTTCATCCTTGAGTTTCTATTTAGGAGAGTTAGGACTTTTTTCTCAGTGTCTGTCAGCACCTCGCTTTTGTTTATTATCTCGTTCCTGAATGGAAAGAACCCAAAATCGTAGGCATTCACCGTAGATATCTTTAGAAACGGCCTATAAGAACTAAAGTGAACCCTGAAGTTATACTGCCATTGCGAGAAATCTGCAGGGGTAAGCCCAACAACAAAAAGAAGAAGGTCAAAATCCCCTGTTGCAAGATAGGCATTCTGTATAAATACGTCTTTTTCAAACCTCTCTTTGAGCTCATCTGTCTTCGGAACATTTTCAAACTTCACAGTTATTATCCTGCTTTCGGCAAATCCAAGCGCAATGCCGTCAAGTTCTAGCGTGTATTCTATTTTGTATTTTCTCTCGCAACTTTGCAGTGTCTTTGAGATTGTGTGATAAGATATGTTAAGCTCTCTACCCAACTGCTTTAGCGATATTCTCGAATTTTCATAAATTGTTGATAATATCTTGTAGGGAAGCTCTTTCCTCACAAATTCCTGTGTTTCCTTGCGCGCAGGCATATAGATCTCAAAATTATATTAACTTTAGTCATATTTAAACATTTTTATTAACTTTTATATACTTTTATTCCAATAGCTATTTATATACCTAAAAATAATG
>JASHUQ010000072.1 GCA_030039935.1 Microcaldota archaeon | reverse complement strand
AACAAGGGCGAGAAAATCAATTGCTCTGTCTATTGATCTTTGCTCATCTGCTCTTTGGGCGCAAATTAAAGATGTGTTTAATACAACGCTCTGCATAATCGCCGCTTTTTCATTAGAACTTACATTGCTTACCGGCATTCCTAAGTTTGAAAAACTATTCAGGAAAGATTCCTGCGCTGCCTGCCATGATTTTTCTAAATTGCCATAGGAATCTTCTGTAATTTCTGGTACAGGAGTTGTCTGGCTAACTTGCTCTACTCGCATAGAATCACAGCAAACAAATCTGCTTGTTAGATATATATAGCTTTTCTTTGTTTTGGGTGCATATTCGAAAACTCTTTTTTATCCTTTTTTCAGCATAAATAGATTTATATAAACATCAAGTGTAGTGATTTCATGACTGGGTTGGGCGACCGCCAAAGCTTACTGCTAAGAATACTCAGCGATAATTCTAGATCCACTATAACTTCTATAACAAAGAAGCTTGGATGCTCAAGGATAACAACGTCACGCCTATTGTCAAAGCTCGAAAATGAGCTTGGAATAAGATACACGCTTGAGATAAACCAGGACAAGCTCGAACCATCAGAATTGCATGTAATCCATGTGAAGTTTGGTAAAAATCCTAATGTAAAAAGCCTGCAAAGTTTTTTCAAAGATGATTTTGATTCTGAAGCCGTTTATCTATCAAAAAATAACAAAAATATGGTTGTACTTTCAAGGACTAAAGATCCTCCATCCTATTTGCAATGGGAGCAAAGGATGGCCAACGCAATTTCCCGGTATAATCCTACAATCAAACATTCAGAGATAGTCCACTCAAACTTTGGGTTCTTTCCTTTAAACGATAATTTTGTAGAGCAGATAAGGAGAGACTTGAAGATAACGCAGAAGGACAAGCAGATTCTTTCGATCATGAACCAAAATTCCAGGATAAATTACAATGATCTTTCGAGGAAAACAGGGCTTAATGAAGATACAATACATTATAGGGTATACAGATTGCAGAAGATGGGCCTTATAAAAAGGTTTACAATCGCTGTGCAGAATCCTCCATATAAATATGCAAATGCATATTTGGTTGATTATTCTTTTGCAAAAAACCCAAATAAATACATCGAATTTGCGGGCAAGCTGCATTCTGACTGGAACTACAACGAAAGCGCACTGAATCCATTCCAGGTGGTTACGCTGACAAGAGGAAGCTACAGGTTGTTTCTTATAGGCCTTTTTAAGGACAGGATAGACTCTGTTGAAAGGTTCGTTTCAAAACATAGGAAAGCGTTTAAAGACGAGGGGCATGTAGAAGTTGCCGAGATGATAAAGCCCATAAAGGGAATCCTTCCGTTTAGGAGCATTTCATAACAATCTCTTTATTCCTGTTTATTCATATACTATAACTATGTACACCGAGGAGGACTTGTCGTTCGCATACAAGTATCCATTTTCAAAAGAAGCTAAGACGATAACAAATGAATGGCAGGCCCAAAACAAACCAGACTCTATGCAGTTTGCAGAGTTTGGAAAGCATAGAGTTGAAGAGGTATTCAAAAATTCAAAAATAGAGTACAAAGACATTAGATATGGAAAACTAGACTATATTATAGGATATGCTTATGCTCGAATGCTTGTCAGTGCAATAGGAAATGAGCTTGCGATTAGAAAATACGTTACAGCGGAAGCGATGAGATCAAGAGATGCTGTTGAGAATAGCAGCACTAAGGAACTAGAAAGGCTGGCAAAGGAGCTAAATCTAAATATAGTTCTAGATGGAAACGCGTTTTTGATAAGGTTCAACCAATTTTTGAAATATGCTCCGAGAAAGCCAGAATTTTCACTTTCAAACTTTGGGCTTAGCAACGGGTTTGTACATTTGGGCAAGAATGCTTTGTCTCTTGTTTTAGAAAAAATAATAGAGAGGAAAATAAAAAATGGACTTCCTATAAAAACATCAGATATTCCAAAAGGTATGCTCATTTATGCAAAGGATATAAAGGTGCCAAAAGTAGAGGTAAGGTTGGGCAGGGGCGGTAAACCATCAGAATGGATAGAGCGTCTTCTTAATACGCCAATACCTGATGTTAGACACAGGACGGTTAACTTGATACTTGCGCCTTATCTTGTTAATGTTAGGGGACTTGATGAAGAGGCTGCTGCTCAAGTAATATTAAAATATATAGAGAGATGCAAGGAGCTCGACCCAAACACGAAAATAAATGAGACGTATATCAGATATCAATGCAAATATGCAAAGAAAAAGGGATTGAAGCCCATGTCTATATTGAAAGCACGAGATCTTGTAGGCAAATTTATAGATTTTGAACAAAAATAGTGGAAAAATGGGCGGCGCTGTGGTTTTGTGTGATGTTTGCGGTGCTATAGCAAAGCATTCATGCAAACTTTGTGGCAAAAGGGTGTGCGACACGCATTATGACAGCAAGTCTGGTTTTTGCACATCTTGCATAAATGGAAGAAAATTAAATAAATAATGTTCAATTTAGCTTAGTTCTGGTTGCCCTGCACGCTCTTCCTCTGTCCTTGCTCTATAGGTTTCATCCTCTTCGCTTCTAATCCTGTGCCTTTGCTGTTCGCTTCTAAGTATTTCTGGTGCCCCTTCTCCTTTTAGAACAGGTATTTCTAACCTTTTTCCCTTTAAGCTAAGGAAAAATGCTGGCTTGCCATGATCCAATTCGTTCAGTATGTAGAAAACCGTCTTGCCAAAATACCTATTTCTTGATGTACCTTCTTTTTCTAACGGGTCTGTTAAAAGAAGGCATTCCCTAAATAGTACTAGATCTTCTGGTGAGCCGTCGTTTGCTCCGTATCTTCTAAAAATCTCCTTCAGTATCTCCAAGCCTGCCATCCTTTCCTTTTCTCTTATACTTTTATTATTTTCTGGATGCCCATGGAGCAAAAATCCTACCTCTTCATCGGTAATACCAGATTTAAGCATGTCTTTTATGTATAGATAGGAGCTCCTTTCCGGCACCCTCCTCACAGTCTTTCCCATAAAGATGATAAATATGTGCCTTAATATTTATAACTTGGTTTTAGTTTAGATTAGCGGAATCCACAAAAGAATTTAAATGTATTTGAACAAAGTATTAGCGTCAAACGGTAATAGGAGCAGGGAAACGCCCGAACCCATTCCGAACTCGGCAGCTAAGCCTGCTCACGATATGTGTGTACTGCCCATGGTGGGAAAGCATATTGCTGTTTGGCATTTTAAGCATTGGCAAGGCGGCAGTTCTGTTTCTGTGATTGTAATGCATGGCAGGAAAGCGCTTATAGAAGAGATAGCAAAGGAGAGGATAGAAATCCTCTTCGATATTGCAGAGAGGGAGTTCATAAGCAATCAAAAGCTTGCAAAATCATACATTTCAATGATGAATAAAATTAGGACCCATTACAGGGTTGGGATTCCTTCAAGAATAAAGAATAGGATATGCAGCAACTGTTCCTCTATTCTAATTCCTGGGTATAACTGTAAAGTCACGATTGCGAGTTCGAAAGGCCACATAATATACAAGTGTTCTGTTTGTGGTTCTGAAAAGCACTTGCATTACAGAAAATAACGAACATGTCGGGAAACATTTTTATATATAATAGAAATCAATATTTGTGTGGTGCTATGGCAACAACTTGTGTGTTCTTTGATGAGAATGGTGTTAGTGCAGGTCAGCAGCCAAAATCAGACACATGTCTTTCCAATGCTGCAAGAGAGACAGAAACATTATTGCGAGTATTGATATCAGATGAAGAAATAGCAGCCGAATTTGCAGATGCTGATAGGTTTAGTGAAAGGATAAGAAGGCAGCCGATGTCAAGGCGGCTTTTAGAAACAATAGTTGAGTAGGAATTTAGCTTCAACTTAGAGAATGGGCCTGGTGAGATTTGAACTCACGACCTACGGCTTTCTTACAATGTTATAAGACCGTCGCTCTGACCAGGCTGAGCTACAAGCCCAAATTTGCTCTATAAGAATTGGCAATCAGATATAAAATGTTATGGCATTGTGTAGTTGTTGTGGACGTAGCTTGGTTTTTGAGGCACTTGAGGAAGCTGGCCTGTGAAGTTGTCCAGCTCAAATATCCTTATTGGGTTTGTTGAGTTGACAAAGTTCACTCCGGATGTATCATTGAGCGGGTATACCAAATGCATTCCTGGAAGGTCTCCCAAGAAGAACCCTAGATAGTAATTGGAATTGTAGAATTGCGAAGGCGGGTTTGTAACCGTTCCGTTGCTGTTGGGCAGGTATATCATGAGATATTCTACAAATGGAACGCCGCTTATTCCCACTATGCCCTCATAGAACGATGACTGTATTACAGCGTTTGTCTTTGTCCCGTTGCTATCGAAAAGCGTCCATACGCCGTTGCTGTTCGGTATTGCGTCCATGCAAACGGTCTGGTTTGCAATCGAGTCTCCATTGACAAGGTAGACCTTTATAAGCGGGGCTGTGCTGTTCGAACCAGTGCAGTAATATGCTATGCTCTGCTGTATCGATGAATTTCCAGTGAGCGCAGCGTATGGGACAAGTGCGAATTGTGGGTCGTGCTCAAGCTCGCACTGCGAGTTTCCAAGCGCATAAGGAACAGGTGGGCTTTGCGCAGCTCCCTGAGCTATGGCAAACGTTGTGCTTGTCTGGTTTACATCTATGCATGCAAGGAAGTCCAGAGCCTGCCATTTTCCTACAAGGTCCTCGTCAAAGGCGAGATACGCTGTTTGGTTTGTGTTCATGAAGTTTACTAATTTTTGTGGGGTATAGTTGTCCTCTGGCCCGAGAACAAAGTTTGCAGCTGCGGCATAGTCCTCCTTTGCATCTGAATTGTCTCCTCTTAGAACCGCATTAGAGTTACCAAACCAGTTGATCCAGTCTCCATAATCCCACCATGCCAGTATTCTTGGCCCGGACGGCCCTATATTCTCCTTCATCCACGCAGTTGCCTCTATCCAGTATTCTGGAACTGTGTTGCAGAACATGTCTGCGCCTATGCTGTTTCCGTGGTTTGATATTATAGTGCACGCTGTAGCCGGATTAGCGGAATAGGTTGCAGCTGCGCCAAATGCCTCAAGAATGCTTCCCCCTTCTCCCATCATAAGACTATGGTTGACAATAACGGCAGCTATCTGTATTAGAAGTATGATAATTAGGAATGCGACAATGTATGTGTTTCCTTGTTTTGAGAGCTTGAGCGCAATAACAGCGATAAGGAATATTACAGATATTATTGGAGAGATGAAGAACAACCCTATAGAAAGAAGTATATATACGGCGTTGCTGTGCTTCTGGAACGCATTTTGGTATTCTGGCCTGAGCACCTCGTTCTGCGAAAGCTCCTTTCCATATTTCCTTAAATCGTAATCCTTGTCTGCTATCAAAAGCAGCTCGCCGATTATTATGCAGAAGAACATTATGAAAACAACTCCAAAATGCGGGAGATATTTGACTTCAGAAAACCCTGCGAACATCAGCGGCCCGGCTATTGCAAGATAGAATATTCCTGTTTTGCTCTTTCTATAGAATATGCTTATCAGGATCAAAATTATTGCACCAAAGCAGATAAGCCATACCGATATGGGCACGTTCCCTATCGCTGCGCCCAGAAGGCCGAATCCGCTCGCACCGAAATTGTATCCTAGCCCTGTTGGTACGTATTCTTGAACTGTCATAAACAAGGGTATTGACGGTGTTGTATAGTGCGCTCCCAGGTTGATAAACGATACTATGGTTTTCCTCAACGGAGTTGCTACGGCAACAGCTATTGCAAGCAGCACAACGATTATCATCCATGCAAAATAGGTTTTGAAATTAAGGTTCTTGAATACTATTTTCCTTTGGTGCAGAAGCTTTGGTATGTATTCCATTATGGCGATTACCAGAAGCGCTAGGACAGGCCCTGCGAGTGTTATTGGCATTCCAAGCACCGCTGGTATTGTTCCTCCCGAAGTTGCGTTGTATGGTGCGTATGCTGCGAGGAAAATCCCTAT
The DNA here is from genome assembly GCA_030039935.1 of Microcaldota archaeon. GTDB lineage: Archaea > Micrarchaeota > Micrarchaeia > Micrarchaeales > Micrarchaeaceae > JAJZAB01. The sequence goes on along the minus strand of JASHUQ010000072.1, from coordinate 2,295 downwards.
GACAATTATTACTATTATGTTCATCTTGTAGAAGTCCCACGATATGTCTCTTCTTAGTATGCTTACAACTCCTTGTATTAGTATATAAGCAGAAAGAACAGCGGTATCAACGCTGTAATAGTGCGCTCCCAAAAATGTAGATGCAAATGCGATTCCGGCTAGCACAGCAAGCCTTGTGCTCTTCATGTTCCTTACAGCGAACATGTATGTTGCAAAGAAGAAGAACAACGAGAATATTCCCCATGGCTCTACAAGCTGCTCTCCAGAAACAAAAGTTGTAAAGAGAACCGGCATTGATGCGGTTAGTGCTGCACCTATAAGCCCCACATACTTACCATATTCGTGATAAAGCAGCATGAATATTGCGAAGACTAGAAGCGCAGCAGTTATTGGCGGATAGACACTGCCAACATAGCTCATTAGCGATGTGCTGAATGTTGTGTGGTGCGGCCCTAGGCTGTTTGCAAGTGAATACCAATAAGCCTCTATGTATGGGACTAAAGGCTGTATTCTCATTACAGAGCCTCCAGGGATTGCCGGCCAGGCTGATGGCGACGTATAATACTGATGGCCGAAAACTAGTATCGACTCTGCGCCAAGCATATCAAAATACGGATCGAACTCAAAGAACTGTGGCGATGGCCCTATTCCGAGTATTCTTGTTGCAAATGTGATTATTATGAGAAACAACAGAGCTATCCATACCCATGATGTCTTTATGTTGAAGAATGACTGGCCTGTTGCAGATCTCTCTTTGCCTTTCAATCTACTTAAAAGAAGGCTTTCCTCAGTTTCATGCTTCTCCATAAGTTTTGCTTCTTCCTGCTTGTGGAGCTCAGCAAGTTTTACCCTGTCGTTTGCGTCCAGCTGCGAAACAAGCTTTTGCTCTTCGTTGTGCTTCTTTTTTAAATCGTATTCCTCTTGTTTGTGGCGAGCGATTAGCTCTTTTGCATCTTCGAAGAATGCCAGTTCTGATCTTGTTGAATCAAGGCTCTTCCTCACGTTTCTTTCCATTGCACCTATCTGGCTCTGCTCGCTGCTTATAATCTGAGATCTTGTCATTCCTTTGAAGCTGAACTCCTTGAAGACTCCCTGCCAATAGCACAATACCAATCCTGCTATTGTTAGGGCAAGCGCATTTGCCTCGAAAAGGCCAAGGGAAAATGAAAACGAATGTATCGAGCTTGCAATATAGGATTCTATCCATGTCAAAGATGCAGGGGCAATCAGCCCGAATATAAATCCTATTATCAGTATTTCTATTATGTGGAGCTCTGTTTTCCTGTAAAGAAGCGCCAGAGCAAGAAGGGCCCCTGGCACAAACATTGATAGAAATGCAATAATCCCAGAGACTAATACCCCACTCATCACAACACAATCAAATTTCAATCACATTATAAAAATATGTTGGTTTTGTTTAGCTATTCAGTATTGATTTTGGTATCTCTATCGGTTTTATTATCCTTCCTGGAAACACTGTTCCCGGAGGAACTATCCGCACCTTTACCCCTATTGCGCCATATTTCGGATATGCTGTTGCGTGCGCCTCCCTCACAAAGCTTACAACATCCCCGGCTTTTGGAATGTATCCTATGCTCTTCTTTATCTGCTTTGCCCTTGCGCCCTTTGCAGCCAGCTTTCCGCTTGCTATTATCTCTGCACCTATCGCCCCGTTTGACAAAACCGATCTAAGTGTAGACTGTATCACCCTTCTTGCGTTTATCCCCCTCTCTAGCTTTTCCGCTATGTCCCTTGCAACAAGCATTGGCTCGAGCATCTTGTTTTCCACTTCCATGACGCTTATCTGTGGATTCTCTACGTGGAACATTTTCTTTATGTTCATTGTTAGCTCATCGATCGTCTTGCCTGCCCTTCCTATTACCTTTCCAGGACTTAACACATATACTGTTATTCTTGTAAGCACGGGTGTCTTTTGAATTTCAACTCTAGAGAATCCTGCCCTCACAAGCTCCTTGCTAAGGTATTTTGATATGTTGAGCTTTATTATCGAGTCTTCCATGAATTTTCTTTCTATTGCCAAGTTATCACGTTACGCTTTTTACCTCAATCCCTTTATTTTCCTCCCTTTTATGCTCTATGCTTTGTTTCTGTGCATTCTTCTTTATTGTTGACACTTTTGTGTTTCTTACCGCTACTTTTGGCAGCACCATTTGTTCGATCTTTATTTTCTTCCTCATGTTTTCGCTGAGTCCTTCCTCATCCCCATAACCTAGTCCTATTTCAATTCTTGTAAGCTCCAGATCCGCTCTTCTTGTTGAACCCCTTCCCATGCTC
>JASHUQ010000071.1 GCA_030039935.1 Microcaldota archaeon | reverse complement strand
GACTACCATAAATACCCTATCCATGCCACCAACAAGTGCAAGCTGCTTGTAGAGCTGGGGAGATTGGGCAAGATACGCCTTCTTGTCAAAGTAATCTACCTCGAATACATCAGAACCTCCTTCTGTTGATTCTGCAACAAGGGTGGGAGTCCTTATTTCTTTGAAACTAAGCTCTGCAAAGAAGTTCCTGAAGCTCTGGAGTATTGTAGACTGTATTGAGAATATCGCAGCATTTTCCAATCTTCTAAGATCCACATGCCTGTGGTTGAGCCTGACATCTATATCTGCTGGCACTTTCCCTGTGACCTCAAAAGGGATCTTTGATGATATAGGATTAAGGTCAACTATTTTCTTTGCAATTATCTCAAATCCTTTCTTCGCCTCTTTGTTGACTTTCAATATTCCAGTAACGGATACTACGCTCTCCTTTGGCAAAGACATTGCCCTGATAGTTTTGTCGTCGGTTTCTCCCTTCTTCCCTATAACCTGCACTGTGCCTGTGCTGTCTCTTAGTATAAGGAACGTTATCTTGCCTGTTTCTCTTACTTCGTGAACCCAGCCAGCCAGGGTTACCTCTTTCCCATCCATGCTCTGAACTAAATCCTTTACGAAATGCGACCTTATCATTGGTACACCGAGAGAGTTGATATCTCTAACAAATATTTTAATATGTTCGTTCATGTGCTTTGTTACAGCAAGATTAGGAGTGCCACTAATATATCTATTTCAGATTGCTTTAAAAACGTTATTGAACAATAACATTCCACAGAGGGGGAATTTGGTGAAATCAAGGGGATTTAGTCTTTATGATATGGAGCAGTTTTTGAAGGATGCCGGCGCTGAGCACATAAACGAAGAGGCGATATTCTGCCTGGAGAAGGAATTGGTTGACACCTTAAAGGAGCTTGTAAGCGAAGCCCAGGTGTATGCAAACTATGCGGGAAGGAAAAGGCTCGTGACAACATCTGACATCACTTTCGCAAAGAACAACGGGACAAACCTCATTGTAAAAAGGAGCGCGCTTATCAAAGGCATGGCTCCAAAAAGGATGAAAAGGAAGAAGAGCATTGTTCTCAGAGAAGTGCAAACGCCTTGAGCACAAAGGCAAGTGCAATGAACCCTATCTCAACAAGCCACATGTACAAAGAAACTTCCCATTCCCTGCATCTCTTCATGTTCATGAAAACGTGGGTCCAGCTTGATATTCTTTTTCCATAGGGAGGATGCATTGTCCCATCTTCTCTCAGCTTTCCAAGATCTGTTGTGTGGAACTTTCTCCTTGCATGCAGAATGAATTCTATAATGAACGGAATGCTTATTATAACGCCAAATGACTCCATGTTGCCGAGAACCATGCACGCAACAAGAGCGGTTCCTCCAAAATATGCAAAGCTGTCTCCTGGAACCATCTTTGCTGGATATTTGTTGAAAATAAGCATGACCAGCATGCTTGCAAACACCATAGATGAGAGCAAAAGTCCGGTATATGTTCCATAAAATAAACTGTATAGGACCATTCCAAATACAAGTATTGTTCCTGTACCAGTGAGAATTCCGTCAAAACCTCCAAGGAGGTTGAATGCATTGGCAGCGAATATTACAGCAAGGGGTATTATCACAATAGGATAAAAAACTCCAAAATTCACAAATCCAATGAAAGGGATCTTTACAACAGACACCCCAGCATTTATCGCCATAAGGGGAATTGCCCCCATAAGAGTAAGGAGAGGCTTGTGCCACTGCTTCAATCCCTTTCTTGTGTCCATCATGTCAGTGCTCTTGACAAATTCCCTCTTTACATTTATGTCATCGAGAAGGCCGACAACGGATATCAAAACAACTGCAAGCACAGTTGCGAGAAGCGATTCAAGGGAAGCAACAGGAATATATAGGTTAAAGCTTGCGCCGAATACGTAGACAAGAATTCCAACAGTGAATCCTATTGCTGCGGCGAGCCCGACCCCAGATGGAAGTGTTATCTTTCCTTTCTTGTTGTGGTCTGGAGTAGTTACTCCAGATTCATACATGTAACTCATAAGAAATCGTGTTGCAATAAGCGTTATTATGAAAGTGACCAGTGCAGGTATTATTATTGTAAGGAAAGTGTGAGCCATCAAACCAATTTAGTAATTATTAAGAAAGTAACAAGTCAAGGTATTTAAAAGCATTGTGTGCCCTTGTAGTATAACTTGGATAGAACACGGGCTTGCGGAGCCTGTGATCCGGGTTCAAATCCCGGCAAGGGCGCCTTATGGGTTCGTGTGTGGCTGTAATAGATAAGTATTTATACTTATTCTACTTAATATACTTATGTGATAGAATGACAAACATGACGCTGGCTGTACCAGACGAGCTTATGGCTGTAATGAAAAGGCATAAGGAGATAAAATGGAGCGAAGTAGCTAGGGAGGCGCTAGCCGAAAAGGCGGAAGAACTTAAATTAATGGATCAAATACTGGCCAAGAGTAAGCTGACTGAAAAAGATGCAATAGAGATTGGTAGGAAGATAAATGGGGGGATAGCTAAGAGACATGGATTGCTATGATGATAGTCATAGACGCCAATGCTGTTATCTCTGCGTTGTTAAAGAATGGAAAATCACGCCAGATAATCGTAAGCGGTAAGTTTACATTCGTAGCGCCGGACTATATAAGTGAGGAAGTCCACAAACATAAGAAAGAAATAGCGGAGAGGGCGGGCATATCTGAAGGAGAAGTTGAGTTGTTAACAATATTACTTTTTAGAAGAATAATGATTGTACCAAGCTCTGAATACAAAGACAAGCTTGCTCAAGCAGTAAGGCTTATGAAAGACAATTTAAAGGACGTCCCTTACACTGCCTGTTATCTTGCATTGAAATGTGAGGGCATATGGACCAACGATACTGGATTCGATGGCATTTACGGAATAAAGGTATTCAGAACCGGAGAGCTAATGAGGCTTCTTTGATTGGGTCCGATTTTAAACAAACCTGAATCCGCCTCACTTAAAAGCGGGTTTTAACACCTCGCTCATGACCCTGTAAGAAAACGGCAAGGGCGTACACGCTTCGTATGTAGAAGTGTGAAAACTGGCAAGCAAAATCATGCGGCACATAGATAGTAACATTTTTATATGTGTTATCACATAATTATGTGTGATAAAAATGACCAACCTAACATTGTCCGTATCAGAGGAACTTTCCCAAAAGATGAAGAGGTTTCCAAAAGTAAAATGGAGTGTCGTAGCTAGGGAGGCTATAGAGAAAGAGCTTGAAAGACTTGAGATTCTTGATAGGCTTCTCAGCAAAAGCAAGCTAACAGAGAAGGACGCCGAACGCATAGGACACAGGATAAAGCACGAAATAAGTAGAAATAATGATTCCATGAAAATTGATATTGACAAGGTAAAAAAGGAGGCCGTGCCGATATTGAAGGCTAACCATGTTAACAGAGCCGCGATCTTCGGCTCTGTTGCCAGAGGAGAAGCCACGCTTACAAGCGATGTGGATTTCCTGATAGAGTTTAAAAAAGAAAGGCCTACGTTGTTTGACATGGGAGGACTAAAAGGTGACTTGGAAGAGAGGCTAAAGAGGAGCGTGGACTTGGTGCTATTCAGATCAATAGATTCGCGTCTTAGAGATCGCGTACTAAAAGAGAGAGTTGATATCTTATGAGGAAGGACCCGAAGATATTTCTAGAAGACATGATTTACAGCATAGGCGTAATCTATAATGAAACTGATGGATTGAGATTCGAAGACTTCAAGACCGATGTAAAAACACAGGATGCTGTAATACGGAGGTTCGCTGTCATTGGAGAGGCTGCAAATAATCTTCCGAAAGACCTAAAGGAAAGCCATGAAGAAATAGAATGGAGAAAGATCATAGACATGAGAAACTTTTTATTGCACGAGTACTTTGATATTGATTTGAGATTAGTCTGGGACACTGTAAAAGGCGACTTGCCAAAGTTGAAAGAGAGGCTAACAAAAATATATAAAGAGCTGAAATGACCCGCAACAAACCGATCCTTTGAGTAAAAGAGGAGATTTACACTCTTTTCCATGGTAATGTAAGAAAATGGCAATGACGCTGTCATTTAAAAGTTCTCTTCTATTCTTTTTATGATAAAATTGGCGACAGTTCCAAAGTATATAAAGATGAACCGGAAGATAGGGAAGAAGAAGTTCCATTTTGATGATGCGTTTTCCGGTTTTGAGAGAGTAGGTGCATTGAAAAAAGTATTCGGAAAAAGACTTGGCAAAGCACTTTCAACCCTTGAAGTCCACCTATATCCTGCACATGCAACATGGGGGTATATGTGGGTGAACAAGAAAAAAGGAGTGCTTGTAATAAACGAACATTATCTTAGATATGGGAAAACGCTCTCGCTGTACCTTGACATAATTCATGAGCTTGTACACATAAAACAGTACAGCGATGGGCTTGAGCTTTTCGATGAAAGCTATGACTATGTTGATAGACCAACGGAGATAGAGGCCTATAAAACAGCGGTAAGGGAGTGCAAAAGGCTCGGAATGAACAAAAGGCAAATTGTAGGTTACCTTAGAGTGCCGGGCTGGATTTCTGGCAGAAAACTTAATAGACTTTGCAAGAACATTGGTTTATGAATCTTATTTTGTGAGCAAATGGTAAAGCAGGTAAGCGAATTTGTATGGGAGATTGAAAGGGATGAAAAGATTGGAATGAACGTCCCTGTTAGAATCTATGCCAACAAAACAATAATCGAAAATATGAAAAATGATAGGACGCTAAAACAAGCCACAAATGCAACCACTCTTCCCTCTATTGTGAAGAACATGCTTGTGATGAGTGATGGCCACGAGGGATACGGTGCTCCGATAGGAGGTGTTGCGGCTTTTGATGCGGAAAACGGGATAATATCCCCATCTTTTATAGGGTTTGACATAGGTTGCGGAGTACGTTTGATAAAAACAAACATAACAGCGAAAGAGCTTGGACCAAAGCTTGGACACCTTATGGATTCCTTGTTCAAGAATGTGCCAAGCGGTGTTGGAAGCACCATGAAACTCGGATTCACAGAAAATGAACTCGACAAAATCGCTCATGAGGGCGTAGGATACATAGTTGAGAAAGGTTATGGCTTCGACAATGATCCAGAGAGGGTAGAAGAGGGAAGCCATATGAAGGGTGCAGAGTCTGACAAGGTAAGTGAACTTGCAAAGAAAAGAGGAATTCAGCAGCTTGGTACTCTTGGTGCAGGAAATCATTTTGCAGAAGTCCAAAAAGTCGAGAAAATATTCGATGAACGGATTGCGAAGGTGTATGGACTTGAGAAGGATATGGTGGTGATAATGTTGCACAGCGGATCAAGAGGTTATGGCCATCAGATATGCAGCGATTATATAAAAGTGCTTTCTGACTATCAGAAAAAGCACAACATAACTATCCCTGATCCAGAGCTGGGCTATGCACATGTCGGTTCAAAAGAATCAGATAACTACCTTGGAGCTATGTGCTCTGCAATCAACTTCGCTTTTGTGAATAGACAAATCATGACCCACTTTATAAGAAAAAGCTTTGAAGAAACGTTCGGAAAAAGCGCAGACTCTCTTGGCATGCAGCTTTTGTATGATCTCTCTCACAATATAGCAAAGCTTGAAGAGCACAGTGTCGATGGAAAAAGAATGAAGCTTTGGGTGCATAGAAAAGGGGCAACGCGCGCATTCGGCCCAGGAAGAATCGAGATTACAAAGCTATACAGAGAATACGGACAGCCTGTCCTTATTCCTGGAAGCATGGGAACAGCTAGCTATGTTCTTGCTGGAAAGGAGAAAAGCATGACAGAGACATTCGGATCATCATGCCATGGAGCCGGCAGAGTCATGTCAAGGCACCAGGCTATACGCGAGATTCCATCAAGCAAGACATTCAGTGAAATGAAAAGGAAGAACATAGAGATAAGGGTAAGGAGCAGGAAGCTTGTGAGCGAGGAGGCGGAATGGGCTTACAAGAATGTCGATGATGTGGTTGCAAGCGTTGAAGGCGCGGGAATTTCAGCGATTGTTGCAAGAATGGTTCCTCTTGGTGTAACAAAAGGCTAATTTCGTCATCTTTTTATAGCTTATCAGACAATGATTATCAGATTTTTAGAACAAAATTGGTGAAACAATGGTAGTAGCTGACCCAGAATATGCGATCGCAGCCGCAATTGCAATAGCAGGAGGGCTTGTTGGAACAGGAATGGCGCAGCAGGGAATAGGAGCAGCAGGAATGGGAATAATAGCAGAAAGACCAGAGAAATTTGGACAAGTGCTTTTCTTCTTCGTTATACCCGAAACTCTATGGATAATCGGATTCGTCCTAGGACTCATATTGCTGTTGCAGATCCTGTAAATCAATAAAATAAGTAGCAGCTGGTAGCATGGGACTTGAAGAGATAATAGACAAGATAGAGAGCGACACTGAAACAAAGGTAAAGCAGATAATTGACGATGCAAAATCGCAGGCCGCAAAGACATTAAGCGATGCAAAAGCAAATGCCAATCAAAGGATAAAGGAAACAAGGGAAAAGGCCGAGAATGATTCCAAGCAAATTGTAAACAGGGAGACAAGCAGGGCAATGGTCGAGGCATCGCAGATATACCAGGAAAGGCTCAGTTCTGTTGTAAGCGATGCAATATCAATGATTAAGACCGGGATATCTTCCTATACATCAAATCCAAGCTATGCAAAGCTGCTCGCAAAGCTGGCAGACATGGCCATAGGAGAGCTTGGAGACAGCTGTATAATATATCTGCAAAAAGAGGACATGCAAAAGTTCAAAGCCCAAAAATTCAATGTTGCTGCGTCGCAGGAGCAGTTCTCCGGAGGGCTTAAGGCTGTGTCAAAGGACCAGACAATGTACGTTGATTACACTCTTGATAAGATAATAGAGGGAATGAGCGACAGGATAGCATTTGAGGTATTGAAAATGGTGAAGGAATAATGGACTCTACATACACCGGAGTTTATGGTAGGTTAAAGGTCATGAGGTCGGATTTCCTTAATACTGATTTTGTAGACCAGCTTGACCAGAAAGACATAGACGAATTCATAAAGTCTCTCAGCAACACCGCTTACAGGAAGGAGATAGACGAATTTTCAGCACTGTACAAAACTCCAGACCTAATTGAAATTGTTCTCAACGCGCATATGATGAGGATGAACAGGGCTGCGGCGTTTGCCATCCCTCCTCTTGCAAGAGACCTAATTACAGCGTATATGAACAAATGGGATATAGAGAACATAAAGACAATA
>JASHUQ010000070.1 GCA_030039935.1 Microcaldota archaeon | reverse complement strand
CATTTTCTGCAATGATTCTGATTCCATCAATTGTGGTTCTATCAGTATTGTTATTACTCTGCCACGGTTCACCAACCGTTGATTATAAGTTCTCCAATCTACACTATAGTTCTGCATTTTGTCGCCAAAACAAAATGCAACCTGGGGGTTAAATACCCCTAGGAAATAGCGGAATTATTGGACAAACTCCAATGCCTATTTTCCGCTAATCTTCTTTATCGAATTCTCAAGTATGTCAAGTCCTTTTTCTATGTTCTCTACAGACATTGTCACTGGCGGTATTACCCTTATTGCTGATGCGCCGCATCCAAGGAGAACAAGCCCGTTGTTGAAGCATTCCCTTAATACCAATTCTCGTTCCTTTACCGCATGCTCCTTTGTCTTCTTGCTCTTTACAAGCTCTATCGCCGTCATGAGCCCGAGCCCTCTAGCATCTCCAACAATCTCATACCTTTCTCTCAATTGATTAAGCCTTTTCATTATTATCCTGTTTTTCTCTTTTACCATTCGCTCAATGTTTCTCGCATTTCTTTTAACATAGCTAAGAGAAGCATACCCCGCTGCAACAGAGACAAGATTCCCGCCATAGGTTCCTCCATGCGCTCCAGGAGGAACATCTCCTAGCTCTGTTTTTGATATTGTTGCAGCGAGGGGGAGGCCTCCGCCAAGCGCCTTTGCCATTGTGTAGATATCGGCTGTTACTCCAAAGTTCTCCATAGCGAGGAACTTCCCTGTCCTAAAATACCCGGATTGAATCTCATCAGATACAAGCAGTATATTATTCTCTGTTGCAAGCCGCCTTAGCTCCTTTATGAAGCTCTTTGGAGGTATTATATAGCCTCCCTCTCCTTGTACGGGCTCAACGAAAATCGCAGCGACCTCTTTGTTCGAGTATTCTTTTCCAAGTATGTTTTTTTCTATGTGGTCTATGCACGCCTTGCTTTCCTCTTCAGGATCCTCATACCTTGATCTGTAAACATTAGGATACAATGCATGAACAACATTCGGGAAAGGGCCAAAGTGTTCTCTATGGGATATTCTTGCTGATGTAAGGCCCAGAGATCCAAGGGTTCTTCCGTGGAATGCATTGTAGAATCCTATTATGTAGCTCTTCCTAGTGAAAAGCTTAGACAGCTTTATTGCATCCTCTATCGCCTCGGTTCCCGAATTTGAGAAGAAAACCTTTCCAAACCCATTCGGCATCATGTCGAGTATGCTTTCTGCGAACTTGACTGGAAGCTCCGCATAGAAATCAAGGAAGGCCGGATGCATGAGCCTGTCTACCTGGTTCTTTATTGCTCTTCTTACCTCTGCATTGCAGTTCACTCCAATAGTATACACTCCAATGAAGCTTGTGAAGTCTATGAACCTGTTACCCGAAATGTCCCATATGTGGTCTCCACTTCCCTTTTCAACAACAAGCGGATACGGCTCCCTTGCGATTGTTGCCATAGCCCTTTTATCCCTTTTTATTACGTCGTTAGCTTTTTCTGTTATCTTTATCATGTAATCATCCCTTTTCTATATCGCGAATATTTTATCAATGCGGCAAGGGCCCTTGCCGCCTGGTCCGGTGAATCATACACTGGAACTCCAGAGCTTTCTATAAGATTTGTATGCGACCTTGTGTAAGTGCTTCCGGTGCTTACAACAACAAGAGGCTTTTCCTTCCTTGACCCGAATTCAACGATAGATGATGCAACCTTCTCATCGGCTCCAGGAGTCTGGAACAGCGTTATCGACATTATAGCATCAACGTTTGGGTCCTTGCTCAGCGCCTCCAGAGCGGCAACGAATCTCTGCTCTCCCGCATCTCCTCCAATGTCAAGTGGCAGCCTTATGTTTACTATTGGTGGCATTGACTTTCTAAGCTCTTTTTGTGTGCTCTTTGACAGCTCTGGAAGAACAAGCCCGTTCTTGTAAAGCGCATCTGTTGCCAAGACCCCGTGCCCCCCGCCATTTGTTATTATTGCAATTCTGTTTCCAGTTGCAAATGGCTGCGTGTCGAATATCTTTGCAAAGTAGAGAAGATCCTCAAGCGTTTCAGCCTCTACAAACCCGAATTGCCTGAACACAGCCTCGTAAGCCTGCGCGCTTCCAGCCAGCGATGCCGTATGCGAGTGTGCAGCATTGACGCCAGATGGGGTCACCCCACCTTTCAGTATAACGACAGGTTTCAGTTTTGTAGCCGTCTTTGCGAGCTCTACAAATTCCCTGCCGCGCTTCACCCCTTCTATATAATATACAATTACGTTCGTGTACTTGTCCTTCGAGAGATAGTTGAGAAGATCAACCTCATCGACAACCGCGGCGTTTCCATAGGATATGAACCTCGCAAGCCCGAATCCCTCGCTGCTAATGAGGTCGAGAATTGAACTTCCAACGGATCCGCTCTGGGATACGAAGCTGACCCCTCCTATCTTCGGCCTGTCTATCTTGAAAGTTGGAAGAAAGAGGGTGTCGTTCCTTGCTCTCGGATCCATTACTCCAAGACAGTTTGGCCCTATTACAGGAATATTGTATTTCTTAGATATTGATACAACCTTTTCTTGAATGCCCGTGTTTCCAACTTCTGAAAATCCTCCGCTTACTATAACAATCCCTTTCGCTTTTGCTTTTCCGCACTCTTCCATGACTTTCGGGACAATTTCGGCCGGAACGCTGATGACAGCAAGGTCTATTTCGCTCTTCACGTCAAGTATGCTCTTGTAGACTTTGAATCCCATTATCTTGTCTATCCCATTATTGTTTACTGGGTAAAGCTTTCCCTGAAATCCAACATCGACGTAGTTCTGCATTATTGCATTGCCAACTTTTCCTGGTTTTTCAGACGCGCCGATTACGGCAACGCTCTTCGGCTCCATTATTTTTTCAAGATTGGCGTATTTTGTCATTTGATCATTCATTTCAATAGTCTTATGTCAACAGCGTCGTAGGTTCCGTCATGAAGCATTATTGGGTTAAGATCTAACTCAGAGAAATCGCTGTTATAGAACATTTTTGATGCTTTAAGAAGAAGGTTTGCTATCATATCCTCGCTTTTTTTGTCCGGCGCGATAATTTTCTTTGATCTTAATTGGCTTATCATTGAAAGCGCATCCTGTTTGTTTATCGGGCAAAGCCTGACTGCAAAATCCCTGAACGTTTCTACATATATTCCGCCAAGGCCGAGGAGCACCATCTTTCCAAATTGCACGTCTACACTTCCACCAATTATTATCTCAATCCCGTTTTTCACCATCTTCTGGGCTATTATCTTGTATGGCTTCAATTTCGACGCCTTTCTTGAAAGCTCGTTGTACGATTTCCTTATTTCCTGGTCTTCTTTCAAGCCGAGTTTTACAAGCCCGCTCTTTGACTTGTGTATCGCCTTTTGCGACAGCACCTTCAATACAATGTCGTCTCCTTTTGAGAACCTTATTGCATCTTCTGCATTGTTCACATATCTGCTTTCTATGCTCTTTATGCCATATTTATTTAAGAGGACCTTAGCTTTGTCGTAATCGAAAAGAGAGGTCATTGCAACAACCAGAAATTACCGTTCTATATTATGTGCTTTACATAAAGAACAATAAACACAATAATTATTATTACAACTACAACTGCGATTATCTTTGTCTTGCCGGCTTTTGCCTTTCCTGCCCCAAGCGCCTTTTCAAGCTCTCCCGATGATCCATTATCTGGAGCTGGAGGAGTTGCCCCGTTTTGCCCCTGCATCGGCATGCTGCTCTGAGCCTGTGCCATAGCCTGACTTTGCTTCATCTGCTGTGGCTGCTTGGTTTGCTGCTGCGGCTGTTGCGCTTGCATAGTCTGAACTGTCTGGCCCGGAAGCGGCTGCGGCTTTGGCATGCCAGCGTTCGCCTGGTTCAATCCCTTCTCTGTTAGCATCACCTCAACGAGCCCATTCCTTATCTCTTCAACAGCGTACTGCTGTTTTCCCAATTTATAAAGATGCATTGCAAGGTCTTTTGGCCTTAGGTTAACGGCATTCCCTATGTCTACATACGATCTTTTTCCTGATTTCATTTGCAGGAGTATTGCGAAGTCTATTTGGTCAAAAGGGCCTTTTGACCTGTCCTCTGCCTCTTTCATCAGCGCTTTTCCAACATCTGTTACAGTTATTGCATTCTGACCCGGAAAATCCGCGCTAAATCCAATGAGCCCCTTTATTCTAAGCGTTCCTAATATGTTGGCAGCATCAAAATATGATGAATTTATCTTGCTGCCGAATTTCTCCACTACAAGGTCTGGAGTTATTCTGCTAAGGGTTATCAAATCAAGGAAATTAATCTCATCAGACATCTTAACACTCTATTTCTTCTATATGGATAGCAATCTTTATATACATAACAGAGAAAGTTTGAATCGGAAAGCTGTCATCTATTTTTTGAGGTTTTTGATGCAGATAAGATTTTTGGGAGGAGCCCAGGAAGTCGGACGATCGGCTATAATGCTCAAAGATGAAAGAAGCATAATGCTGGACTTTGGAGTAAAGATAGACCACAAGACCGAGTATCCAATCAACACGCCGGAAATAGACGCGCTTGTTTTAAGCCATGCACATCTGGATCACAGCGGGTTCAGCGCTGCGCTTTACAACGATATGCACATACCGACATTCGGCACCCTTCCTACATTAAAGCTGTCAACCCTTCTTCTTGAAGACTCGATCAACATACAAAAGAGGCAGCACTCAAAAGTTTTCTTCCACAAGCGGCAAATAAGGAACATGGAAACAAAGTACATAAATCTTGATTACCACACAAGCGCGCATTTTGGAAATTTCGACTTGGAATTCTTTGATGCAGGACATATAAGCGGAAGCGCGATAACCCTTGTAGAAAGGGCATTGGGAAAGGACAATAAAAGAGTCGTCTACACCGGAGATTTCAAACTGGAAGAGCAGCTTCTTCACAAAGGAGCAGAGATAGTGAAGAGCGATGTTTTGATAATAGAGTCTACATACGCCACAAGGGAGCACCCCAACAGGGATAAGACAATAAAGGATCTTGTTGATGGGATAAAGGAAACCCTGGAAAATGGGGGAAATGCCCTTGTTCCAGTGTTCGCGGTTGGAAGGGCGCAGGAGGTCCTTTCGATCCTTTACAAAAACGGGCTCACTCCTAGTACATATATAGATGGGATGGCAAGGTCTGCAACAACAATAGTAACAAACTTTCCGAAGTTCATAAGGAACAACGATATGCTTTCTAGCGCCATAAAAGAGACAACATGGATTGATGAGATATCTTCAAGGAAAGAGGCCCTTAATGGCCCTTCCATAATAGTTACAACCGCAGGCATGCTTAATGGTGGACCAGTCCTTGATTATATAACAAAGCTTAACAAGAATTCACGCATCTTCCTTACAGGATACCAGGTAAGCGGAACCAATGGTAGAACACTGATGGATAATGGATTTATTACAATTGATGGAAATAAAAAGAAGATAAGCAACCCTGTGAGCTTCCATGACCTTTCTGCACACGCAGACATGGACGACCTTCATGAATATGTTAAAAAAAGCTCTCCCAATTCTGTTATATGCGTTCACGGAGATGAGGAAAATACAAAGAAATTCGCAAGCGACATGAAGGATGAAGGGTTCAGGGCCTTCGCTCCAAAACTCGGGGAAACAATTAACCTTCCAGACTGATCAGCTTTTTCGCGAAACGCAGACTACTTCCTCCATTACGTTCTTGAGCGTGCAGCTCAATGCTGATATTATGTCCTTTCTCTTTATATTGAACTGTTTTTCTATCTCTTCGAAGCTCATCCCATTTGCAAGAGCTCCGAGTATCTGGTCTGTTGTCACAGCAGCTTGGCTCACAGCCGGAGCCTCGTATATCTTCTTCTCTTGTTCCAGTTCCACTCTCGTTTCGTCCATAACCTCACCACCCGTTTTGTAATGCGCTTTGCAATATTTTAATGCTTTCTGTTATTTTAGGTTAGCAAAAGGAATATTTTTGAAGATAGATAAAGTTTTTGTACAGTTTTGCAGAGAGTGGCAGCTAGGATTTTAATGCATCAATTATCTCTTCTGTTTTTCTCACCCTCCCGATCCTTTTAAGAACAGCGTTCACTGACATGTCATGTATATCCTTGCTCATTGATGACATCGCATCTTCAGCGAATATCTGATTAAACCCATATTCATAAGCGAACCTCGCAGTGCTTTCCACTCCGTAGTTTGTGGCTATGCCGCACATAACTATTGTATCTATCTTTCTCCTTCTCAGTTGAAGCTCTAGCTCTGTTCCATAGAACGCACCCCACTGCTTCTTTGTTATTACAATATCGGAGTCGGACCTATTCAACTCTGGGACGAAATCAGAGAAATCCATTGCTGCCATCTGTGGATTCTGCTGGCGCATTTGAGCCCAAGGGTTGTCATCAACCATCACGTTGAGCCTGTCCTTATCTGATGACACAACGTGAACGAGAAATACCGGCATGCCTTTCTTCCTGAAAGAATCGGCAAGTTTCGCAGCATTGGCTATAACTGTACTAGAGTCGTATGGAGCGAGGCTCCTGCCCATATTTGCTATCCCTTTCTGCAGGTCTATTATCACCAATGCTGTCTTTGTCTTGTCTATGCTAAGGTGTTCTGCCATAAGATCACAGGAATTTCTGCTTTAAAGTATAAAAAGAATCGCCTCGGCCGGGATTCGAACCCGGGTTTCTTGATCCAATAAGCTATCGCCTAAAGGGTTCACAAGCGTTCTGCATAAAGCATTGACAGGCTCGTATGCTAGACCACTACACTACCGAGGCTTGTAAGT
>JASHUQ010000069.1 GCA_030039935.1 Microcaldota archaeon | reverse complement strand
CTCAAGTTCTGATTACGAAGAGGAAAGCTCAGAAGACGAAATGTAATGCTATGCAACAACAGAGCTGAACACATCTTCATATCTCTTTGATATGTTGTTCCAGTCGTGCTCTTTTTTTATGAGCATGCGCCCCCCCACTGCCCTTTTTCTGGCAGATAATTTATCACTTATTGTTTCGTTTATCCTTTCCTCTATTCCAGATATGCTTCTCGCCTTTACATACAGCCCGTTTTCCTTCATCATCTCCGGAACCCCGCCAACCCTTGTTGCAACAACTGGCGTTTCGCTTGCAAGGGCCTCCATTACCGCTATAGATGCCGGTTCGTACAAAGATCCAGAAACGAACACATCACCAAGATTGTAATAGTATGGAATATCCCTATCTTCTATTCCTCCAATTATCTTTACATTTTTCGATATTCCTAGGTCTTTTGCCATGTACATTAGATAATCTTTAAGATAACCCCTCCCTATAATGACCAAATTGAATTTCCTGCCTGGATTGTTTCTCATAATATTTGCAAACGCCCTGATTATGTAAACCTGGCCCTTTTGCGCTATAAGCCTCCCGTTGTTTATTACATTTATAGAATTATTTTCAATATCCAACTGCATTGCAATCTTCCTAACATTCCTGTCTGATCTTGCCCTGTGCTTGAACCTTTTGTAATCAACCCCATTATATATCACGAATGTCCTTTTCCTGCAGTTCTCAGGCACTGTTGTCCTTACGGTGTCGCTCGACACTGCTGTTATAACATCAGAATACTCCATCATCTTCCTGCCCCATACAAGATCGTACAGATAACCACCATTGTCGGTTATCGCATTTATGTTCCTTGGCAAAGCGTCGTGCAGGGTCAGGGCTATTTTCCCATTTACCTTTCTTATCTCGTTTATCGAATTCTGGAAATAGAGATATCTGTTGTTTATGTGGTAGATTTGCGCCCTTTCCTTGTTTATCGCCTCTCTTAGCCCTATCATTATGGGAAAAGGCATAGGCAGTGCCGGTATCTTTATGTACCTTGTCGCAACCCTTACGACCTTTATCCCATTGACATGATCGACCCTTGTTTTGCTGCTGTCATTCAGCGATGCAGAAACAACAGTGATGTTGTTGTTTTTCACCAGCCTTTTGTACACCTCAAGGAGAACGCGCTCAGTGCCTCCGCTATAAGGATAAAAAAAAGGGTTTAATACGCATATGTCCATAAATTCACATATTGTTGCTTAGATAAAACCTTAGAAAATAAAATGTTTTAATAACTACGTTTTGAAATAAATACAGAGAACCGATCGCATGAAGAACATAATACTCCTTATGCTCGATACAGTAAGGGCAAAGGACATTTACGGGAATAACAGGCTTCCGGTTATAGGCAACCTTGCGAAGAAAGGGACAGCATATACAGGCACTGTTGCGCCGGGCACATGGACTGCGCCTACACATGCCGCTTTGTTCATGAATTCAAAGGTTTCTAGCATAAACGGCGTTGCAAAGGACTTTTTCACTAATGGAACAAAGAAAATAGATCCGTGGATGGTCAAAACAAAGTTTCTTGAGAACGGGTCCAACACAATTGCAAGCAGGCTTTCCAGATATGGATACTACTCTGTTCTTTTTTCCAACAACCCGTTTATCACGAGCAGCACAAACATGGCCATAGGATTTGATAAGGTATATGACGTGTGGATGCAGTCAAATCCAAAATACAACAAAAAACTTGTAGAGCGTATTTCTTTTATATTCAATGGAGGGGCGAAGACAAGAGAACGCCTTTTCAAGGCAAGCTATTCAATATCAAAAATGATCCCAAGGCCTATACTTGACAGGGTATACCTGAATTTAAGGCTTAAGCTCAACAGGAGCGTTGCGAATGCTGATGGAACATACAGGCTCGACAGAGGAGCAATGGACACCAATTCAATGCTTGAGAAGTACCTGAAATACGGTTACAATTATGCATCCCAGTTCATTTTCATAAACTATATAGAGGCACATGAGAACTATCCATTAAATGACAAGGATGCGATCCAGGACAAATGGCTTTATCTTTCTGGGATAGAGGAGCTTACAGATGATACTTCAAAAACTCTCCACAACGCTTATCTTAGAAGGCTATCGTATCTAGACAGAAAGATAGGCAAGACAATAGACATTCTCAAGAAAGGAGGAATGCTTGATGACGCAACTGTCATACTTACATCTGACCACGGTCAAATGTTCGGCGAGAAGGGAATGCTGTATCATGCGATGCCCCCCTACGAAGAAATAGCAAAGGTTCCTCTAATATCTGTAAATTTCAAAAATGGGAAAATTGTAAGGATAAAAGAGCAGGAAAATAGGCCCGTGAGCCTGCTATCGCTCCATAATGCCATACTCGGCCTTGCATCCGGAAAATACGACCATCTGAACGGAAACATGAGAAGAAACAAGTACATACATTGCGAGCATATGGGAATAAGCGAAGGGTGGGACGAACAGCTGCTCATGTTCCTGAAGGACAAGTCATCAAATGCGCAAAAGATATACAAGGCAAAGAGGATGTACAACAAAAAGGTAACAGCAATATATAATGGAAACATGAAGCTTGTGCATTTCTTTGGAAGGAGCAAGGATCAGCTTTATGATATATCAAATGATCCTAATGAGACTACAAGCATAATAGAGGCAAATAGGGGAATAGCAAACAACATGCTCAACCATATAAATGACAATAATCTATCCTAGTATTTTGCTCACATACGTCTGATTGCACACATTTGATGGCATATCTCCATCTATCGCGCATATCTCTGCAGTGAATACATCTGCTTGTCCTATTATTGCCTGGCTTACAGTTGAATTGCTGTCGTTCAGCTTGCTTATTACCTCCTGCCATGACATCCCCTTTATGTAATTTGGAGATATTGATGCGCCAATCTGTACGCTTCTGTTTCCAAAATCTATGAACGGAATGCTTCCACCCGGGTCGAAAGCGCTAACCGTGCTGTTCTGGAGCTGGTCAGGCACCTGGAGCGTTTGATATGGCTCTGTGTTTGTTTCTATCTCAGACTCTATAAAAGCTATTATAGAGCTTTCATAGCTTGAGTTGTAGAATGTGAATGTCGCAGTATTCGCATATGCGTCTGTTGAGCTTGATGTCATATAATGCAGTGATGTGAAAGTACCAAATCTCATAAGCGCAAGGACGAACCCCCATCTGGTGATTCCACAGTACGGGCAATAATCGGCTCCAACATATATTACTGCCGGTTTTCCATTCACCATTGTTACATTAGAGATTTTCTCTTTTGTTGGATATGGGGAAACAATCCCTGCTCCAACCCTGTTTGCAAGCGTTGTGTTTGTTGCAATGCTCTGCATCTGTGAAAGCTGCTGCTGGCTCACCTGAACGTTATCATATGGAACCAATGAGGCTCCAGAATTCCCATTGAGAAAAACGAATGCAGCCGCTATTATTATAATTACTACAACGACTACAAAATAAACCGGTTTTCTGCTCTTTCCGCCTCTTTGCTTTGGCTTGTTATCTTTAGCCTGCTGGTTACTATTGTTGGATCCTGGATAATTGGGGTTTGGCATTGTTGCGGTTTGCTGGCCTTGCATATTTTGAGAATCCATAAAACCAGTATAATAAGCATGCACTATTTATATTAATCTACGCAATTTAATTTGGTTTCATGCTTAGCATAACCCAGATAATAAACTCGATAATAATAGGGATAATTCAAGGAATATCTGAATGGCTTCCAATAAGCAGCAAGACACAGGTGCTTGTTGCATCTGAGTACCTTCTCAAGCTTACCGCATCACAGGCATACACCTTTGGACTGTTCATGGAAATAGGAACTGTAATCGCAGCAATAATATATTTCAGAAAGGAACTGATGATCCTTATAAAAGTGTTGTTTGGATCAAAGGACCAGATGCAAAGAAAATTGTTTACCTATGTTCTTGTAACTGTAATATTCACTGGAATAATAGGCGCCCCTCTTTATTTGATTGCTGATGCAATAACCGGCATTTCCATTGGAATTCCAATGCTTGTCATAGGAATTGTGCTCATAGGAGACGCAATACTAATAAGATACTCAAGGAAGAGGCAGGCGTTGGGCAAAACAACAAGAAAGCTAAAAGACCTAGGGATAAAGAACTTCATAATTGTTGGCGTATTGCAGGGAATTGCGGCGCTTCCTGGAGTGAGCAGGTCAGGGATAACAACAAGCGCGCTTCTCATCATGAATGTAGAAGGAGATGAGGCGTTCAGGCTCTCTTTCCTTACTGGAATATTTGCATCTATAGCAGCATTTGGGCTTACAATAGTGGGAACGCACTCCAATGTTTCTGCTGGTCTGGCAGCTATAGGAATCTCTGGGGTTGTAATAGCTATAATAGTTGCAACAATAGTGAGCCTTTTCCTCATAGATTTCCTTATAAAGATAGCAGGAAAGTCTAAGATAGTCTATCTCACGAGCGCGCTCGGAATAATAGCGCTTGTTACAGGATCATTGTATTTAATATTCGGCATTTAGCTTAGGATTTAGTAAACCAAAGTAATAAATATATTACAAAACTTA
Source organism: Microcaldota archaeon (assembly GCA_030039935.1). Classification (GTDB taxonomy): domain Archaea; phylum Micrarchaeota; class Micrarchaeia; order Micrarchaeales; family Micrarchaeaceae; genus JAJZAB01. Next base: position 4,352 of record JASHUQ010000069.1, on the reverse strand, counting down.
GCATATCATGGTGAAACTATGGCACAATCTGTAACTGCTCCGGCTCCTACAAACGCAGAGCTCCAACTATTTAGACGCGTTCTAGTTGATAGATCACCCTCCCCTGAAATGGGGGCAATTAATGTCTATTATGGAAAAGATGAAGAAACTCTCTGGTTTGTGCTCGAGCCAAAATATCCAGAATATAAAAAAGATGGGCCAAAAATTCCAAGTGCGGTGATGTGGTTAAATTTGGTAAAAAGCACTGCTACTTATCCAGATGTCTCATATGGAACGCTAGACATAGATTGGCAAGCCCAGAAAGGTTCGCCCAAACCGCAATATGATAATCCAAGAATATGTTTGGGCATTGGAAATGCAGAATTTGTGAAAAAAATGATCGAATCTAAAACACAAGAGGAAATCGGATTTGCGCTTGGCTATTTTGTCCGCAGATTAAGAGCCGAACTAGACAACAGTTTGATGGTAATGCCTTCACATGAATTTGGACATGCATCCAAACTTCTGAAGCTTGTTGCAGTAATTGATGAGGCAATCAGAGAAGAGAAAGATCGGATACCAAGAGTGTTATTTAGAAAGTAAAACGTGAAAATATGATGGTAAGTGTTCCGGAAGAGAAAAATGTCGAATTTGCTAGAGGCCAAGATGGAATATCATTTACTGCAGAAAGGTACAAAACCGTTGATGAGAAAAGAGTTACGACTTTAAAATTCGATGTTAAGTTTCCTACAATGGAGAGCGTTGAATGCACTGTATCAAAATTAGAGTATGAAGGCATGCCATCAGAAAAAATTCAAGAAGTATGCAGGGTTCAAATACACTTTGAAGACTTTATGGAAAAACCGATGATTAAAATTTATCGCGGCATAGCAGATTTCGAAGATGTAAACATAAAGACTGGCGACGGTGGAATTGAAGGTTTAACAAAGGAACCTATGGGCGCTGAAATTATATCACATAGAACAGAAATAAGTTGTAGTGGTTTAGCAATGAAAATCGGTTGTATAATAGATACTGATGATGATTGTCAAACAGGAATAGAGATTGAGGTGGATGGCAAAAAAGAAAGGTTCTTCCCTCCAAGCAAACATTGGGTCGAAGAATTGCTTAGAACAAATCCAGAACAGTTGAAGAAGAAGTTAAAAATAACTACACTGAAAAATGTGGACAGGGCAATCCTTTTCCTAGTTGCAGTAACAGATATTCACAAAAAAGGAGGTTTTGCTGGCATTGAAGAAATTAGAGAATGGTTTGAACAGAGAAAACTTGGAGACGAGCGCGTTGTAAGTATAGCAGAGGACATGCTTATGGACGAAACAGCAATATACGATAAATCTAGGACTAGGCCAGATGGACGTACTGCAAATGAATACAGCGTATCTGCAAATTCCCGTCATATGGCGGAGAATGCGTATCGCGCTTTAGAAAGCCTGCTTGCTGCTACTTCTTAATCCAGAACAACTATTAATATTCTTTATCTAAGAATTCCTTATGCTCTATAGGGGCTGTAGCGTAACCTGGCAGCGCGGCTGGCTCCAGATGTTTATATTAATTGAGTGCAACGCACGATGATTAGGATCTGGAAGTTCAAACTAAATATGAAGAAACCAGCAAATCCGGGTTCAAATCCCGGCGGCCCCAAACTATAGATAAGCTTAAAATATACAGATTAAGCGTTTTCAAATTCCGAAACATACACTCTAATTATACGATAAAAGAATACATATTAATATCTGGAAAAAGAGAATATTCTTAGATAATATGCCGACTCACGAGTCAGAAATAGAAAGGCAGGACAACAACTTTTCTGATAAGGAATTGGAGATAATAGCAAATCCTCCATCAAGGCTCAGCAGCGATTATGAAAAGCTTAATGCAAGGGAAAGGCACATAGCCGAGATTGCCAGGGCAAGGCAGAGATACTGTGCACTTAGAAAAGAGCTTGGCATGCCGTATCTTTCAGAGCCTATACACCTTACGCTTCCAGAGCTGAGAACAGACAATGATAACAAGTTCGTTTTTAAGGGCATGAAACTTGTATTGGAATCAAAGGAAAATATTTCTTCAAGCCCATCAAGAAGGAGACCAAAGCCCCATATAAATCCAAGTCCTGCCTCTTTGCACGCACAACCGCGAATACTGCTAAGGGATTCGCATGGAAGATTCATATCAAACAAACAAGGCATTGCAAGCCAAAGGCAGAGCAGAGTGCTGCCAAGGCTTAGAAAGAGGATAGGCGAAATAAGCAGATCTATAAGGAGTAGTACAAGTCCTAAAACAGGACTCTTACATAGATAAGCAAATAATGAGCACATAATAGAAAGGAGAAAAGCAGCTTTTTAATTAAAATGAATTATAAACCTTCTTGCTCAAGCTTAATTGACCAGTTGGATTGGCTTGTGTTTGAATGACTAGTCGGAGAGATAAGAAGGGTAAACCGTTCTGGTACACAATAACGCATACAAAGTCAATGAACAGAAGCGAGTATGTAAAACTTGTTAGAAGGGTTCTGCGCTTTGTTGTTATACTTTTTCTTATAAGCTTCGTGGTGTTCATCGGAGTTGCCATATTCGGAGGGATAGGAAAGGTATTCGGCATAATAATAAGCTCTAACCTTACCATCTATTCGATAGCGTTTGTTTCCGTATTCTTAGGATACGTGATCAGCTTTGGCAAGTGGCGCTATTACATGAAGATACTCAAGCTGAAGGTTCCGTTCAAAAAAAGCTTCATGGTATACCTTTCGCTTTATTCAATGGAACTGACTCCAGGAAGAATAGGGAGGGTGATTTCCGCATATACATTAAACAGAATAACAAAAATCAGGTTCATAAACATAGTGCCAATGGTTACAATAGACATATTCACAGATTTTTTGGGCATGGCGTTTGTTGCGCTTATTGCATCAATATATTTCGATAAGTTCGTTATTCTTGTAATATTGGCTGATATAGTCCTTCTTCTCCCATTCATGTTCATACTAAGCGACTGGTTCTTCAAGCTTGTAAAAAGGCTGATAAAGAGCCCGGCTTTCTACAAGGTTTTCAGTTCATATGGAAGTGAATACTTCACATCGCAGAGCAAGCTGCACAAGCCAGGAGTGTATATCGTGTCTATGGCATTCACCATCCCATCAGCAATCCTGTACGCAATGTCATTGTATTTCTCTCTTATGGCAGTTGGCGCAGTGCCGAGCGTTGGTGCATCTGTCCTTACATTCTCATTTTCTCAGATAATCGGAATGCTGACAGCAATTCCAGGAAATATAGGCGTTACAGACGCATCCCTTGTCACAATACTTAGCACATCCTCGCACCTGAGCACAGCCATAGCCTCAGCTGTGACAATAATGGCGAGGATAGCAACCCTATGGTTCGGCGTTATAATAGGAGGAATAGCCCTTTTCTATACTCTTAGATATTGGAGGATAGAGAAAGGAATACGTATTAGGGCCTCTACATAGGAATAAGTATCTCGTTTGCCGCTCTTATTCTATATTTTCCAATGCATCTCTTCCTGCTGTCAAGCAGCTCAAAGAGGTATTCTCTGTTCTCTATCATTTCGTAAGATATCTCTGGAGAGAAATCGGAAACCGGAAACTCGGCCTTTTCTTCACCAAGGTATTTTATTGCAATATATTCTACTTTGTCAGAATTCCCATTGCCAAACACCCTTATTTTGGAATTGATAAGTTTTGATGTAGAAATGCCTTTCTTAGAGATATACTCTTTTGTTATCGGGTTGCCCTGCAAACCGCGATCTTCATAATCCTTTGTCTTTATGAAGATTGTGTCATTGGATGTTTTTACCCCATAGTCTTTTCCAACGTAGCAGAGCGCGCCTATTCTTGAATCTAGGTGCTTTAGCTTTGACACAACATCCTCATCATCGGCAAATGTAAAAATAAGGTCTCTTGAAGCAACTTGGGCAACATCTGCAGCCTGTTTCAGGTATATCTTTGTCTGGCAGAGTCTTCTTATCCCTGATTCTATGTCAATTACATTATGCGTGAGAAGCATAAGCCCTATCCCTTTCTTCCTGAAATCCTGCATCCTTTGCTTTATGTCTTCAACAGATGCTGCTGTGGGATCCTTGAAAATCAGCTGTGCCTCCTCAAGGCATATCATCAGCCTAAGGCTATCATCACCATTCGAGTCAAACAAGGTTGCAATAGAGTATATCTGATTGAGCAAAAGCGCATAGAAATATGACCTTGTGCCTATTCCCGCACCGGACAGGTCAAACACTATCCCATTGTCGATCATCTCTTCAATCAGTATTCCATCCTTTTCAGAATATTCTATTCTGTTCAGTATGAAAACAAGGTTTTCCAATGCTGATTTTATGTTTTC
>JASHUQ010000068.1 GCA_030039935.1 Microcaldota archaeon | reverse complement strand
ATAGACTGCGGAGCAAGAATGGGCAATTACTGTTCAGACCTAACAAGGACCTTTATTTTCAGGCCAGACAAGAAATCAGAGAAGTACAGAAGAATGATGGAGATTTACGAGACCGTGAAAATGGCCCAGCAGATTGCATTGGAGTATATACGGCCCGGGGTAAGATGCGAGGTGCCGCATTTCAAAGCGCAAGAGTTCATTGATCATGCGTTTAACGGAAGATATAAAGGAAAGTTCTCGCATGGATTGGGCCATGGAATAGGAATAGATGTGCATGATCTCGGGCCAAACCTTAGGCCTGGGTTCAAGGACAGAATACAAGAAAACATGGTGTTCAGCGACGAGCCAGGAATATACATAGAAGGGTTTGGGGGAGTGAGGATAGAAGATGATGTTGTAGTGACCAAGAATGGCGGAGTTTTCATATGATAAGGGAGTTCAGCTCGCTTCCATCAACATTGAGCCTGTACTTCGACATTATCCTATTTCTTAGTTCCTCTTTGCTTACTTTGCCCTCTTTCTTCTCTTTTTCTATTAATTTCTTTAGGTTCAAGTCGGTCATCCTTTCCAGGTGCTCTTTCTTTACTATTTCATTTACGCTCTGATCCATCTTCGCAAGGCTCTTGAGAATCTCGTCTATTGCTTGCTTTGTTATCCTTTTATTTTTGTAAAGGTCAAACATCTCGACAAGCCTCTCGTCGCTTATCGATTCTACATCAAACCCATATCTCTTAAGTTCAGTGAATTTCTGGAGTATCACATTCGCAATAAACTGAGGATCAGCGCTAGTGTCCCCCATTAGGCTCTTGAACAGTTGCAGCCTTGTAGATCTAATGAGCTGGTCGACAACATCATTATTCTTCACATGCTTCATAAGGAATGCCTTTTCTTTTTCGAGGTTTGGCGAATTCGATTCTGCCTCCTTTACCGCATCCTTTGTTACCAGTATTGGCCTTGCGTCAGTCTCAGGATACATTCTTGAGCCTCCCGGTAGCGGCCTCAGGAACCTTGTTGTAAATGTCCCGTCTGTTACTGCACCTCTTGTCTCTAAAGGAACAGATATTATTGCTTGTTCTGCTCTTCCTTTTGCAAGGACTGCGGCATTTCTTGCATCGCTTTGACTTCCTGCAACTATGATGAATGCGTCGTTTGGTCCAAGAGAGAGCTTCTTTGAAAGCTGCGCTACCTCATTTGGAGTTATTCCATACTTGAGAAGATCTTCATCACTGTGTATTATCCCTTTTATGTTTGCAGCCTTTGCATAATCGCTTATCTCTGTTCCAAGCCTTCTTTTCTCGCTTATTTCTTTTCCTAGGAATCCTTTGAATCCCTTTAATCTAAATCCCATTACAACTCCTTTCTTGTCTACCTGATTTCTTATTATCTGCGCCTTTGTTCTAGTGAATACATCAGTTACATCAACAATTTCAGTGACAGATGCTCCGCTTTTTTTCAATTGATCTCTTATCTTAAGGAGCTCCTGCTGTCTTTTTACTTCATTATCTATGAACTTGTCAACAGACTCTATTTCTTGAAGCCCTTTTATCTCAACCCTTGCCCCATCTTTTATTGAAACATTTACGTCTTGCCTTACAGACCCTATTCCTCTTTGAACAAATCCTGATATTCTCATAAGAGTTCCTATGTAGAGCGCAATTTCCTTCGCATCTTTTGGCGACCTAATGTATGGATCTGTGTCTATCTCTACCAGAGGAACTCCCATTCTATTCAATGAATATGTTGTCTCTATGCTGTTTCCTGATTCTATTCCGCATGATTCCTCTTCCAGAAACATTGACGGAATATTGACAACAGTTTCATTTACTTTTATTTTGCCATCAAAACCTACCATCGCTGTTCTTTGAAAAGCGCTTGGGTCGCTACCATCAACAACAGCTTTTCTCATAGGTTGTATCTCATCAACGATTCTCATTTCCATTGCTTTGGCAAATGATAGTGCGATCATAAAAGCTTCTCTGTTCATTTCGTGTGGTGGTTCTTCATCTATCTCAACAAGGCAGGAATACGAGTTTGGTATTTTGTAAAGAAATCTCTTTTGTTTCTGCTGCTCAAATGCAGCGCTCACGTCTACTAAGCCCATTTCTCCCGCGACAGCCCTTTGATATCTGTGCGCAGACATTGGCTCCTTTTCCACCATCTCGATTATGTTTGTCGGGCACTTGCAGAACAGCTTCTCCGCCGTTGCAAGCCTTTGATGTATCTCAAGCCCGCACATGAACCCTATTTTCTTGTAGTAATCGTGATATTCTGACATATGATCACAAAAGGAATTCATCATAGTTTATCCTTTCGTTTATTTCTCCAGCAAGGTTCTTGTTTAGGAGCTCCTTTGCCTTTTTCTTGTCATAGTTTGCAAGAAGCCATCCAAGTTTTACAAATGCGGTTTCTGGAAGCATGTCTTCGCAGTATATTGCTCCTGTTCCAGAAACTATTCTAAGGTTAGTATAAACATTTGGATTTACTCTTCCGTATAGAGTTTGTGTTGTAATTCCTACTATCGCGCCTTTTGCAATCGCTTTCTTTATGCTTGGAATCCATGAGTATTCTTTTTTGCTTGGGTTGGTTGGCACATGGCCCAAGCCCGTAGCCTCTATTATGAATCCGTCGTATCCTTTGTCAATATAGAAGTCGAGTATTGTGGGATCGGATCCTGGAAACACTTTTACAATAGCTATCTTGCTGTCAAAATCAGTCTTTGCAGAAAGCTTTGTTTTTTTAGATGATATTTTGCTGTAATTTTCTGCGTATTTTATTTCTCCTTCCTTTGTTACATGTGCAATCGCCCTGTCGTTTATAGGTCTAAACGCATCCCTCCTTGATGAATGCATCTTCCTTACTTTTGTTCCCTTTATGAAATGGCACTGATCATCAGAGCTTGTGGCATGCATGCACACGCCAACTTCTGCAATGTTGGACTTTGCGGCTATCTGAACAGAACAAATGAGATTGACAAATGCGTCGCTAGATCCTCTGTCAGAGCTCCTTTGCGCACCGGTTACAACAACAGGTGCATTGAGGTTGTTAAGCATAAAGCTGAGCGCAGATGAGAGGTAGTGCATTGTATCAGTTCCCATTGTGACCACAACTCCTCTTGCCCCGTCGTTTAATTCCTTTGCAACCTCATTTGCAATTGTCTTCCATTCAGAATGCGACATCTCCTCGCTTGGTATGCTGAATGGGTTCCTTATTACTATTCTTGCTATCTTCGATAGCTCTGGAACTATGTACAAAAGCTCTTCTGGGCTCATCTTTGACTCTTCCACACCGCCGGTTTTGTAGTCGATTTTGCTTCCTATTGTTCCTCCCGTGTAAATTAGGGAAACCTTTGGGAGTTTTGGATCTGGTTTCATAGACGCTTTGGGAAACTCTGGAATTCCTTTTCCAGAACTCACTTTTGTTATTCTTGAATTCTTGAAACCTATGCCGACATTATACCCATTCTTGAGCTTTACTATTATTGTATCTGGGCTGCCGAACTCTGTCTTCGGCATCAGCTCTCCCTCTATCTCAACGTTGTCATATTCGACCTTGATCTTGTCTCCAGGATTTATTCCAAGTTCCTTGAGTTTTTTCCCTATTTCTCCAGAGTACATCATACCACTAATTTAGCTTTCCATAAAGGACGTTTGAAGAAACTGCATATATCTTTGCATCAACTCTGTCTCCTACGACTTTTCCTTTAGGCTCGTTTATCACGACTTGCTTGTAAGAATTGCTTCTTCCGTTCATGGATTTGCTTGCATTCTCTGTTATTAGTGTGTCTATATTCATATCTATAAACCTGTCATTTATCCCTTTTTGCACAGCCCTTACGGTTCTTGACATTTCAAGACTTCTTCTAACCATTTCTTCAGTTGAAATACCTTTTAGTTTCGATGCGGTTGCATTGTGCCTTTTTGAGAATTTCGATATGTTTGTGACGTCTGGCTTTACGCTCTTCACAAACTCGAGGCTCGCATCGAAATCTGACTCTGTCTCTGTCGGGTATCCGACAATAACATCTGTTTCTACTGTAATGCCAGGTATTGCCTTTCTTAATCGGTCTACATAATCGGAAAACTGTTCAATATTGTACATTCTTCTCATTTCTCTTAGAACAGCATTGCTGCCAGATTGCACCGGAAGATGCACAAATTTGTAGAACCTATCGCTGTGCATCGCTTCTATGAATTCATCAAAATATTTTGGAAGATGCTCTGGATTCAGCATGCCTATCCTTACCCTGAAACCACCATCTATTAGTGATATCTTCTTCATCAACAGTGCAATGTTTGTTCTTCTATCTGCACCATAAGCGCCCATATCCTGCGATGTGAGCTGTATTTCCTTTGCCCCAATCCTTGCGCTGTTTGCTATTGCATTGAGTATCAGGTCTTCTGAGAAACTGTTAAGCGGTCCTCTTGCGAACTTTGTTTCGCAGAAAGAACAAGATGAAAGACATCCGTCAGCTACAGGCACTTTTGCAATTACACTTTCTTTTGGGTTGAAGAAAAGAAGTCTATCTGTTCTTGTGTACGAATTTTCTGTCACTTTTCTTCCCTGATGAGCAGCGTTTACGATTTCAGATATGCCCTGCATGTTGCCAGTAGATACAATGCTTGCGCTTGGCGCATATTTTTCTATTATGCCGCTGTTTGCCCCGGCCATGCATCCTGTCACAACAATCCTTCTCTTTTCCTTTTCGAGCTTCTTCAGCTGGTCTAGTATCCTTTGTTCTGTTGGCTTCTTCACAGTGCACGTGTTAATAATAACAACATCGGAAGAATCCATGCTTCGGGATATTCCTATACCAGATTTTTGCAGTATCGATTCCATTATGTCGCTATCTGCTTGGTTGAGCGTGCATCCATAAGTTTTTATATATGCTTGCATCATATCTACTTTTGTCTAGTTTCGATATTCCATCGCAACTAAGCCTTTTATTAGTTATTGAGTGTGAACATGACAGTCCTTTGCGAAAGATGCAAGCGAGAAGTGTACAGGCTGGAGCAGTGCAACTACTGCAACAGGAAGATATGCGAAAATTGTGAGAAGAGCACCCAAAGAATAAGGAAAACAAACAGGTATGTAATCTGCAAGGACTGCTGGAGCAACATGGACAAGAGAATGGCTTTCAAGAACAGAAAAGGAAGTGTGGTGAAAGAGGAAAGCTAGCTAATCCGCCTTCTTTATTCCAATTCTTATAGAGTCTCCAAGCACATCAGCTCCTGCCTCATGGTAGCCGTCAATCGGCTTGTTTCCAAAAGTAATGCGCTTTGCCCTCACGTTTCCCTTTATTGAATTGGCATTCTTCTTTGCAATCTCTTCTATGCTTTTTGAAGCCATTATGTGAACATCTACAAGATCAATCTTTGTCATTCCTTTCTCTTTCCTCATTACCTGTATTCTCCTTGATATTTCTCTTATGGCAAGCTCCTCCTTGAGCTCCTCGCTCTCCGTTGTGTCAATAGTAACAATTCCATACTTGAACGCCATGCCCTCTTTTGCAACAGTGTTTTCAGATATCATCACATGATCCGGCATTATATCAAACACTCCAGAGCGCGTCCTTAGTTTGTAGATTCCAAACTTGTCAAGCTCTTCCTGAACTTTGCTTCCATCCTGTTTTTGCAGCTCATCTGCAATAACCTGTGCGCTATTCTTGAAAACAGGCCCTATCTTTGTGAAAATCGGCCTGACAATCTTCTTTGTCGCCGCCCCTTTTATGACATTAACATTCTTTACATTTGCATATGATTGGAGAAGAGGCGATAGCCTTTCAAGGGCGTTCTGAACCGAATCGCTGCTTGTCTCTATTGTGGCACCTTTTATCGGCCATCTCAGCTTTACCTGTTTCTTCTCCCTTTC
>JASHUQ010000067.1 GCA_030039935.1 Microcaldota archaeon | reverse complement strand
AAAACCTCTTTCATATCGTAAAATGCTCCGAGCATTGCCGATATTGCGCCAAAGTAATCCGAGTCGGGAGTTGCAACCATCTTCTTTGCAAACGAATACGAGACAACTAACACTGCGGAATCGAAATTGTGCCTTCTTTCTTTTATCAGCCTTATGAAAATCTGCTGTATTACTGAATATGGAGTGCTTGACACTATCTTGTTGAATTTAGGAATCTTGACATTTAATATATCTCCATGAATCACTGAGACATTGTGTTTGTTCTTGAACTTGCTTTTGAGGATGTTGCAAAGGCTTGCATCCTTTTCAACTATTGCAAGCTTTTTGCATCGCCCTGCTATTTCTGTGCTTATGCTTCCGGTTCCCCCTCCTATTTCCAGTACAAAGTCATTCGTATTAAGGCTTGCTTCGCTTGCTATCATCTCTATAGCTTTCTTATCAACCAAAAAGTGCTGGTCATTTGTTGCTGCCATTGATTTCATAATCACATGGAAAATTTAAAAGGCCTTAGCAAGCCTCTATGCAGGTGGTCCTGAGCTCTACCTATTCTTTACCTTTGTTACTTTAGCAGCGTCCTATCGTCTAAGGGGACGCGAACGTGTTGCTTGTTTATTATTTCCTGAACACTGTGTCTAAGGAGTACCCGTCCAGCGACCTCTGCATCAGATGGAAGATTATATTTTTCAGGAAGGAACTCTCCAATACCAAGCATAGGCACCCTGAAGAACCATTCCGCCCGTGCACCGGGAGTGACTTCACCTCTTCTTTCCAAAGAAACTAGGAAAGTGTATTTGTTTGACCTATCGGGTGGAGCTGTTATATATAATTCATCCCTATATGGGATCTCACTGACATTCGGGTTGTAGTCCTTCATCCTTTTCGCTGCTTCTTGCGTGTCAAACCTACCTACCATAAAATCATTATGATACTGCACTTCATTCAGATATTTATAACTTCTTTTTATTTTCAATTTTGCACCAAATCCTTACTATTTTACAAAAAACCCAAACCTGTCATCTATTTGTCGTCGGAACCTTTAGCCGACAGTAGGAAAATAAGTCCGACTACCTACCATACAGCAGTTTAATCTAAGATTGTTATGCCTAGATCTACCGACCTATCTATTATTGGCTGATCGAAAGTAAATAGTGGTATGTCCTTAGACAAACTTATCCCTACATATAAGGCATCGTAGAAAGAAATTTTCTTACTTTTGGATATCTCTGCAGCTTTATCTAGCATTTCCTCAGTTCTAATAACATTAAGGTTGCCCCAGATAATTGCGAGGTTTCTGACTGCGGTATGGAATTCCGTAACATCTATGTCTTTCAATAGTGTAAGGTGCTTCCATAGCCCGTTTACTGCCTCTGCCAGCATTACGTCAGGAGCCAAAATCGGCGCGCCGGACATGGTTACAATGTTGAATGCTTTTCTTGCGGCTTCAGATTTCTCTTCCTTTATAACTAGCTTTATTGCAGCGCTAGCATCCAGCGTTATCATCTAGCATCACGGTACTCCCTTATTATCTGAGAACTATCCCCCTTCACTTTAATCTTGTCAGCATCCTTGTAGATCTTTCCCAATAGTTTGTGCAGTCTGAGGGACTTGGCACGAGCTTCTATGTACCCTCTGATGTCATTGCTCCAATTGATCCCAGACTCCTTCATGAGCTCTTTGAGTTCCTTTGATATACGTATCGTAAATACCTCCGTTACTTCTGGCATGTTATCACACATATATTATGAACTGTAAGATATTTAAGTATTGCTTTTTGTATACTAATTGTCTTACTGGGCCTTAGCCGGGAGTCGGACCCGGTCTTGAAGGTCCACAGCCTTCCGTGCGAGCCGTTACACCACTAAGGCCACGTAGAAAAAGCTAACGTAGCTGTGACTACACTTTCTTTTCTATTGACAAATCTTTAAACCTATCTTTTAATTGCAGCTGCCGGCCAATTTCCGACCTGCTATGTAGGCCCTGTTTACTTGCTTTTTATCTCTAGGTACTTCTCAATGTATTTATGCGGTTTAATGCCTGAATTTTCTTCCAGCAGCATTCTTGAAAGGAATTCTTTTCTCTTTTCAAACTCTTTAATAGTCTCTTTTTTGCCAACATAGTGTATTTTTGAATAAGAATCGAAAACCTTGGAATTTTCAAGCTCTTTTTGGTTCAATTCAGAGCTGCTTGCTATTTCGTTTATAACAAGCCCATTATTTCTTTGGTCTGCCAATTCGTAATCCATTTCCGACCTTGAAAGCCATCTGTATTCTTTTATTGATTCTATTCTTCTATGAGTTAGATCATTTTGTTTTATCAGTATTGATATGTCGAGCATTGCTATCGCATTGCTTTCAACAAGCATCGGCTTTGAAACAAGCTTTTTTTCCAGGTCTTGGCAGTTTGCGCACCAATGCATTGTTGCCAAAAAAGGAATTCCTATGACAGCGGCATTGAACATCTTCCTTGCTGTGTTTCCCTCCATGTCGTCTATTACTATCCTTCCAGGGTTCATTGAGATTGCCTCTGGTATGCTTGCGCTCAAGAATTCATAATTGTTCGAATACCTTCTCTTTGGAACAATATTTGCGAAATTGTCATAAAATCTAAAATCGTCCATATTCTTTACAATTGTAACTGTTGTCTGGTACATAGGAGACAATCCAGAAAGCGCAGTAAGAAGGGATGTTTTCCCAGACGCGCCTCTTCCGTTTATTATTATGTTCATGTCATTCTCAAGTGCAAGCCATAGGTATGCAAGAATATCGGGGTTTGCGGTCTTGCTTTCGATAAGCCTCCTCGGCTCGATAAAGCGGTCGTTTTGAGGGTATCTTGATGCCTTGAAAAACCTTATTCTATCTATAGCCTTCTCTATCGGATCTTCCCTCTTGTGCATTTGCGGTAGATGATTGAAAGCGCGCATGTGCTTACCTGGCAGCAATCTTTTACTGAAGTATAATATTTTTACTGAAATAAAATATTTATATATTTGTATTGCTATGTTTTTATTGTCCATTTTAGGGTTTTGCAGGTTAGCAGGCAAAAGTGCAAAAATCCGCCCTTTTACAAATGTTTATAAATCTTTACAGATAACTATCAAACATGGCTAAGGGGGAAAAGCCCAAGGATGAAATCTGGGCTCTAAGAAAGGCTATAAGCAGGCCAAACTACGCAGTGATGGAACTCCTTCTTAACAAGTCCCCAAGAACCACAAGGGAGCTTTACTCAATCCTTGAAAAGAGGTTCACAAGAAAAACCCTTATAATAACACTAAGGGAGCTTTCGCTGGATCTCAATGTGATACAGCCAACCCACATTAGAACAGAGAAGGGATACGGGCTAGGCTACAGGCTCAATCCTAAAATGAAAGATGTTGTAAAAGGAGTGCAGAAACTCTCAAAGATAATAGAATCTGTTGTGCAGGAATAGTCAGGCCCCGCTGTCTTCCACCCTTACCCTTTTCTGATTTGAATACATTTCTGAGACCTCTTTTGTTGTTGTTGCCTCTTCCACACTCTTATCCCTTCTTATCGCCTCGTTTTCCCCGACAAGCCTCGGGAACCTCAATGCAAACCCAACATCCCCTTCATTCCTTCCACAGGTGTGCATCGGGCTTTTCGTTATCTCATCGGCTTTTATTGTAACGACATATCTTGGAGTCACCCAGAAATCCGGCTTTACAATTGAATCAACCCTTGGGGGCTTTGATCCCACCTTTATTTTATCAAGCGCGCTTTTCAGCTCTACCATCTGTTTTTCAGTGAACCCGCTGCCAATTCTGGAAACAGTCTCAAACATGTCCCTTTTCTTGTTGTATGTCGCGCAAAGCAGGCCGCCGAACTTAAACTCTGTCCTTATCCCTTTCCCAAGGAAGTATCCGACTATTACAAGATCCAAAGTGTCGGAAAGCTCTCCCTTGTAGCTTCTTTTCAGCTTTATCCACGAGAACTTCCTTGCTCCGGCAATATACTGGGAATTAAGCTCCTTTGCTATTATCCCCTCTAATCCATTCTCTATTGACTCTTCGAAATAGTCATCAAGCTGCTTTGGGGTATCGGCGATTATATATCCTGACATTAGAATTGTATCTCCATTAAGAAGCTTTTTCAGCGTGTCTCTTCTCTTATGATAAGGCTCTATCATGTAGTTTTCCCCGTTAAGGTACATCAAATCAAAGGCAAAGAGCTTGAGCGGCATTTCCTCTATCTTTTCTTTTATCCCGTGCTTTCTCTTTCTTTGTATTGTTTCCTGGAAAGGAAGGAACTCGCTTGTCTTCTCATTAAACGCTATAGCCTCTCCATCGAGTATTATCGAATTTGCATTTATCTCCTTTTGCACAGCTTCGACAAGATCAGGGTACATGTGGGTTGTATCCTCCAATCTTCTTGAGAATATCTTCACATCCTTTCCATTTTTGTGCACCTGGCACCTGAACCCGTCGTACTTCTGCTCAACAGAGCATTTCCCGTGCATCTTTTCGAGTATCTCCTCTGAGGTGGGAAGGCGCTCGGCAAGGGCAGGCCTTATCGGCTTGAAGAGCGTGACCCTGAAGTTCTTAATCGCATTTTCTCCCCTTTTTGCTATCTCTTCGGCAACAAGACCTAGGTCGCTGCATATGTTGTACGCGTGCTCCAGCTCTTCCTTGAATTTCCTGTCCCCTGTTCCTACAACAGAGAGCGCCTCTAGCACAGTCGCATCTCCCACGCCCATCCTCAATTCATTGAGGGGATACTTTACAACGTATTTCGCTTCAATTGGAGAAGAGGATGCAACAACATTTGCCAGCATCTTTATCTTTTGGTCCTTGCTTCCTGAACCAGAGGTCAATGCGATTTTCCTCATTGTTTCATACACCTCATTTACGGTGTATTCCCTGCTCGACATCCTCATGAGCTTTGTCTTCTCTTTTATTATCTGCGCAGCCTTTCCCATATCTCCCTGTTTTCTGTACTCTTTCTCAACATCCTCTTTTGTGAACCCTGTTGCTATTGCTATAGACTCCTCTACCATCTTCTCAGCCATGCCGAACTCTATCCCCTCAAAAGGGGGGGCCAGCACTCCCTGTGTTATATAAACAATGTTCTTTATCTCGTTAGGTTTTGCCTTCTTGAAAAGATCTGACATTATGTCTATCATGCTAAGCCTTGATGAAACAGACTCAAGCTTTTCGTAATATTCTGATAGCTCTTTGAACTGCATTAAACCACATTGTAATGATTTTTGATTTATTTATTACTTTTGTGTTTAGCATGTCGAATTAGACGAGGAAAGCCACGAGCAGCTTGTTTGAGAAGAGCACACATTGCCTCCAAGGTCTATTCCT
>JASHUQ010000066.1 GCA_030039935.1 Microcaldota archaeon | reverse complement strand
CAAGCTGTTCTGGAGGCATGTACCTTATTTTTACTTGTGGGTTTTGCGCTTTCTGCTCTCTTAGCTCTTTTTCTTGCCTTTCCTTTTCTTCCCGCATTTCTATGTAGCCTTCCAGCAATCTTTTCGATTCTGCATCGTCGAAGACATCCATCATATCGCGTATTTCCTCTGTGCTCGATATGCCATGTATGGTTTTGCTTCTGAGTTCAGGATAGAATCTTGGAATCTCACCAGGTTCCATGTCTCTAGGAATAGTACCAGTCTCTTCTATCACTACCTGCACCATAATGTTTCACCAGTCGCCAAAAATTCGGCTAAAAACTCAATACATAAAACATTTTTATAGCTTTCGTTTCCCCTGCAAGAATGCTATTTTTTGATGAATCTGCAATAGTTTCTGGCAATGCACACCATATTTATACTTTGCATAAAGAAGGTTATTGCTGTGGTGTTAGTTTGCCAAAGAGAGATTTCGAGGAACTGAGAGAAAAGATGCTCAAGGCTGCAAAGGAGGGCATAAGCGAGGCTTACAAGAGCGAGGAATATGCGCTCATGCAGGCCGTGAACGCGCACATCGAGACATCAAGATCATACAACATGATATTCGAACGCCTTAGCGAATGGTACGGGATATATTTTCCTGAAATAAAGATTGCTAATCCTAATACACTTGCAAAGCTTGTGATGGCACTTAACTCAAACAATTTAGACAAGAAAGGCATAGAAGAGGTGATAGAGGACAAGGAAAAGGCAGACCAGATCTACAAGAGAGCACAGTCAACAATAGGAAGGAAGATGGATTCCAGCGAATCAAAGGCAATAGTGAGGTTCGCAAGGCTTGGCCTCTTCATGGCAGAATCTCTAGATGAAATAGACTTGTACATAAAAGAGGCAGCAAAGAGGATTATGCCTAACACAACATTTCTTACAGATCATATGATTGCTGCTGAACTTCTGAGCAAGGCCGGATCTATGGAAAGGCTGGCAACAATGCCTGCTGGGACTGTGCAGCTTCTCGGGGCCGAGAAGGCCTTGTTCAAGCACATAAAGTTTGGCTCACGTCCTCCTAAGTATGGAATACTCTTCAAGCTTCCAGAGGTGAGCACCGCACAGAGGGAATACAGAGGAAGAATAGCTAGAACATATGCAACAAAGATATGCATTGCATTAAAGGCCGACTACTTCTCGAAGAAGTTCATAGCTGAGAAACTGAAGAAAACTCTTGAAGAGAACATAAAAAGAATAAAGGAAAGCCCGATAAGGGAAAAGAAGGAGTTCAAAAGAGAGGAATTCAGGAGACAAAGCTTTGGAAGGAGAGAAGGCGCAGCAGATAGAGGTTTCCAAAAATACAAAGGAAAGAGGCATGAGTTCAAAAAGGGCAAGTATGGAAGAAGATGATTGCGTTTTTTCTTGATGCAATAAGAAAATTATATATATCTAGCCGGGCAGACTAGTTTTGTGCTTATATGGTTAGAGTAGAATTGACTGCAGGACAGGTGAAGAAGGCACTTGACCTTGTTTCGGCGTATAATGCAAGAAGAAAATTAGACATTGTTATAACTAACATACTTGCCATAGAGGATTTTCTAAATGAACCGGTTGTGACAGAACAGCAAAGGGCGTTGCTGGAAGAGCACAGGAATAGGCTTTTGGATGATGTTCCAAATATAATAGAGTCGCTTGAGCGAGAGTTAACAGACTATGCAAAAGGCGCTTTGATCCCATTAAAAGACTACATGCGATATTTACGGGATAGACATGATACAGCCATGATAGATATAGATGAGATGAGAAAGCTGTCGGCAGATGTGAGGATTGACTATTGGTCTAGGTTCCAGCTTGCAGAAGGGGTATCGGATAGCCTGAGCTTCAACAAGTTTAAACTTGGAACTATGGCAAGTGATAAAAGCAATCCAATAGACTTTAGAATTGCTATCGTGAGGATCTTGCTTGCAATTGAGGCAGATGAAAGAGAGAGAATAAAAAGTATTATTGCGGAGAAAAGGCATTCTGAAGGAGTGAATTTATCTTTAAACAGATTGGTAGCTTGTTCTGTAAAAACGGAATTTACTTTTATAGAAGATATTGTCAATGATGGTTCGTTCCCAAGGGAATTTAGATATGAGTTGCAGGGAAGGGCAAGGGCTCTCGGGGAAAAATATCCTGCAAAACTTGAAGAGTCACATTCTGAGGATCTATTGCGCATTATAAGATCTGACATTACAGCAGCAGAAAGGGAAGTTTTACTTGCGGCGCATATAAAAAGAGATAAACAGGCGGCATTTAGCAATAATTTAGGAACACAGATTCCTGTTGTAATAGAGTCAGAAGAATCAGACAGAATGACCAATTCAGCCAGCTAAAAATATGTTAGAAATCTTGCATGACAACTTTTGAAAGAAGGTAAACTTCTATTCAGAAAGTCTTTAAATACTTTCGAATACCCTTAAATTCACAATAAGTGATACGAATGCCAAATCAAGGTAACCCAGGGGCTGCAAAGCCTTCAGATCTAGAGGTAGAGGTTCAGATAGACCAGAACCTTATTAGTAATATTAACAACATAAGACCAGAGTCAAAGGTTGATGACTCTAAGAAAGACTCATTGGATCCAATACTTGCGGTTTATCACAGATCCATGGAAGAGCTTGAAAAGATGCCAGTAATAGAGAAGACAATGACAGTTTGCCCTGATTGCAAACTTATCATTAATGGAACAATATACAAGGATGGAGAAAACGTAATGATAAGGAAATATTGCCCTGAGCACAACTGGACAATAGAGAAGTATTGGGAAGACTACGATATGTACATGAAAATGAAGAGGTACAACTACTATGGAAGGGGATTCGACAATCCTAATTATATTAATGACACAAAAGGGGCAAATTGCCCGTTCGATTGCGGCATGTGCGAAAGGCACAAGTCTCATACTGGTCTTGCCAATGTTGTTGTAACAAACAGGTGCCATCTTTCATGCTGGTACTGCTTCTTCTATGCAAAAGAAGGAGAATCAATCTATGAGCCGAGCGTTGCAGAGCTCTACAAGATATTCAGAAATCTTAGAGCACAGAAGCCTATTCCTGCAAATGCTCTTCAGATAACTGGAGGAGAGCCAACTATGCACCCAAAGATAATCGAAATTGTTCAAAAGGCAAAGGAGGCTGGCTTTGACCAGATACAGCTCAACACAACAGGAATAAACCTTGGATTGGATCCAGAAATGGCAGTGAAGCTTAGACACGCGGGAGTAAGCACGCTTTACATGAGCTTTGACGGAGTGAGCAAGAGGGCAAACCCGAAGAACCACTGGGAGGCTCCGCTTGCACTTGATGCTGCAAGAAAGGCGGGCATAGGAATAGTGCTTGTTCCAACAGTAATAAGGACAATAAACGACCATGAACTCGGAGCAATGATAAACTTTGCGCTGAACAACTCAGACATTGTAAGGGCAATAAACTTCCAGCCTGTTTCATTGGTAGGAAGAATGCCTTCAAGACTAAGAGAAAAGCAAAGGATAACAATTCCTGGAGCAATAAAGCTGATAGAGCAGCAGACAAATGGAGTAATTGGAAAGGACGCGTGGTTCTCTGTTCCTTATGTTGGAGGAATCAACAAGTTCATTGAAGCGCTAACAGGAGAATACAAATACGATCTTTCAATACACTTTGCATGCGGTGCTGGCAGCTATCTCTTCATTGACAAGGACAACAAGATTGTGCCTCTTACAAAGTTCGTTGATGCTGCAGGACTTTTGGAGCATCTTCAAAGGGCTGTAGATGAAATGGGAGGAAAGAGCAAGCTGGAAAGAAGGCTTATCGCATTAAAGACTCTTGTAAGCCTTAATAAATTCATAGACAAGCAGAACCAGCCGAAATCAGTAAACTTCTCAAAGCTGCTTTTGTCAATACTATTAAAGCACAACTTCCAGTCTATGGGCAACCTCCAAATGAAAAGCATATTCATCGGAATGATGCATTTTCAAGATGAATACACTTATGATATACATAGAGTTGAGAAATGCGACATACACTATGCGCAGCCAAACGGAGAGGTGCTTCCATTCTGCTCATTCAATGTATTTCCAGAAATGTACAGGGATAAAATACAAAGGCAGTACAGCATACCAGCAACTGAATGGGAAAACACCCATCCAGGATGGGTATATCCAAAAGACAAGTACATAAGAAATATAAAGGAGCTTGAGGCTCGTCCAGAATACATAAAAACGTACACTCAAATGACTGACTACTTTGCACTACCAGCAAATGGAGGAAAAGGAGTCTACAACTTTGCAAACGAGAAGATCGCACAGCAGGTTGTTGTAGAGGCAAAGGGCCAGCACAGCACAACACAAACAGTAACGGCACCAATTCCAAAGCACATAATCGCTCCAAAGCAAGAGGAATCTGCTAAAGAAGACTCATGCGGTTGCGGAAACGGCGGGTCATGCGGCTGCGGAAGAGAGAGCGAAGGAGAACATATGGAAGGATCATCTGGCTGCGGTTGCGGAGGCTCATGCGACTGCTGATTTCTAATGCTAAAAAGGCTTTAAGATGGACAGAAGAGACGACCCAAACGATGGAGGAAGCAAGTACCAGCAAGACTTAGAGAGGGAGAAAAAGCTGGGGGTATCAACAGATGAGGAATGGGTAACAGAAAAGGATGGAGAGAAATACAGGATGCCTTACAAGATGGTAAAACAGGTAACTTTTTCCAACATAAGCCAAAAGGAGATGATAGACCCTCAACATGCGGCAAGGCTTCAATACAGGCTACATCTTCTTGAACCCATAATAAAGGCTACGGTAAACTTTGCAAGAAAAAGAATAATCATAATGTACAATCCTACTGGAGCGAAGAACAGGAGAGAGCAGATGAGCCAGCAGGACATAATAGGCTACCTTGCAAAAGAGGGGGTCCATGTTGACACAGGCGCTATAGAAGAAAGAGACTATGACTACACAAAGGAGTTCTACAATTACGCTTATTTCTCTCCTCAAATAAGGGAGCATGCCCCATATGGATACACAAAAGAAGAATGGGAAAAGATGAAGGATGAGTACAAAGAGAAAACAGATAAGTGGAACAAGGAAAAGCTCGAGAAGTTCCACACTTGGCAGGATGACTACCTTCAAAGCATAGAAGAACAGAGGAATCCTAACAAGGTAGAGGCAAAGAGAAGCATAGCAGACAAGATACTGGGAAGGAACAGGGGTCCAAAAGGAAAGAAGAACGAGAAGGGATTCTGGTTCCACGGAGTATAAGGTTATGCTCTTTTCCTAAGAAGCACAACACTTCCGAATATCGATAAAGCTATTCCAGCGACAAGAAGTGCAAAGCATATTCCTACCGAATAAGGCTGTATGCTGTAGATGTTGATGCAGTCTTCTATAGGAAAATGGTATTGCGGAATAAGGTAGAATGGTAGTGCTATAACCATAGCAATAATCGGGAGTATGATTGTAGCAATCTGGGCAATTCTCGCTTTTTTGAAATACGATGCTATTATTATGAGGATGCCAAGCAGCAGGATTTCGCCTTGAAGAGGGTTTACTTTTATTACATTTATTATTGCAAGGCAGGTTATTCCATTATTGTTCAGCGGAGTTGCCAAAATCGCGGGGTAGATGTATCCAAATACTGCAGCGATTACTATTGCTGTTCCGCCAAACAAGACAAGCAAATTGTTTGCATTGTATCTTTTCATACTCCATACACAATATTTTCATCTAGTATTATCTCAGCGGCAACAACCGGCTCTTCTAGCTTGAAGTTTTTCAGAACGCTCGGATGTATTTCGCCGAATACCCCAACTGTTTTACCATCCACACTTACGCTTGCGCACCTTCCATCAATGAACGATGGGTCCTTGTGCTCGCTTATTTTGAAACCGGTTCCAGAGAATATCGATTCAACATAGCTCTTCGCTTCAGAGAAATTGGCCTTTGCGTGCTCGCTCACAAATGCAAGGTTTATTCCCTCCTTTACCTTTTCTTTCATTGCAAACACAAAACCTATTTCGAAGAGACGTTGCGGCATCTTTTCCTTGAATGAATATGAAAGGTTTGATAGAAGCGAGGGGAGCACGCTGGTTCTTAATATTGATATGAACTCAGTCTTTGAGTTCATTAGGCTTAGTACACTTTTCTTATCATATTTCCTGTTCATGTTGTCAAAGTTGTTTTTCTCGTTTGTAAGGTACATGTTCATTGCTTCCGTGAATCCAAGGCCGAGCATAAGCATTGACATTCTCTCATTCCTTTTTGTAGTATCTTCTTCAGAGCCAGCGGAATGGCCCACCACTGGAACCGGAGCTATTCTGTCATAGCCGTACGCCATCGCTATATCTTCGATAACGTCTTGTTCATTGAGCACATCAACCCTGTAAGGTTGAACCTTTACATTTAGGTAATCTGCAAATCTTTCCGCATTGTATCCCATTTTTCTTGCATACAATGCAGTCTGGCTGTTTTCCATTTCTATTCCTATCGTTCCCTCCGCTCTCGAACATCTAACCTTTATTTCTTGATAAGAAAGTTCTGGGAATGTGTGCGCTTGCTTCGCGTATTTCACTCTGCAGCTGTATACCTCTGCATTGGAGTCAATGAAAGAGCATGCCAGCATGTCTGCGACTTGCTTTACTATTTTCTCTGATGTTCCATCAACAAAGACGAGAAGGCTCTTTGTAGACTCTGTTACCTTTGTGGCTTCTGAATTGGTTATTGGTATCATTGCAAGTACCTTCTCGCTGTCTTCAAGATATGGATACACTGGGTTTTTCTTGAACTCTGCAAAATCAGAGTATTCTATTCCCTTGTCGTGCTTTTTCATTATCTCATTGAAGTCCATGCTTTTCTTGAATCCTAGGGGAACGAACCTCTTTTCTGCTGCTGCATCATAAATGAGCGCTTTCCCGCTTATTGCGTCGAGGTTATGCAATCCTATCGCCATCTTCTTCCTCTTCCTTCCATATGTTGATGCTAGCTTTTCCGTGAAGTTTATGAGGTTCTTTAGCCTATCTGATTTCAGGTTTGCCTTCTTTACAACAAAGCATGATGCGTATGGCCTAATATCTTTTACGGCACTTCCAACCTTTACTTCTATCCCGCTTTCTCCATTGATTCTGTATACTGGCTGCTCCTTTGGCTTTGAGAAACATCCAATTGCTCTGGCAATTCCGACAAAATCAAGAAGATCCGGCCGGTTCGGCGTAATGTCTATGGAAAGCTCTTTGTCCTTTATTGACTCGATTTCCATTCCAAGTTTTGGAATAATTTCCCTTAGCTTCATCTCATCGAATCCATACTCAATGAAATCCCTAAGAGCGAATGATACAACAGCCATATAACCATCAAAGTTTCAGTTCCTCCCTGTTTCTCAACCATCCAATGTCGTTCTTGTATAGTTCAACTATAGAATCCATTTTCATGAAGTTGAACATCGGCCTTTCAAGGCCTATGCCCCATGCGAGTATCGTCTTGTTCGTTCCCATTGCATCTGTTATCTCCTTCCTTATTATTCCTGCTCCGTTCAGCTCTATCGTGTCTTTTTTCTTTTCGTCATAGTAGTAGACCTGAAGTCCAGGCTCCACGAATGGGAAATAGCTTGGCATGAACTCCGCTTTTATGCCAAGATTCTTGTAAAAGCTCTTCATTATGTACATGAGGTTTGCAAGGGTAAGGTTGTCGCCTATAACAATCCCATCCGTCTGGTAGAACTCTGCAAGATGCTTGTAGTCTATGCTCTCGTTCCTGAATGCCCTTCCTATAGAAAATAGCTTTATTGGATAGTCGCCCTTTGCCGCATTCCCGAATTTTTTCATATAATGGGCTGTTACGCTTGTTGTATGTGTCCTTAGAACGCTCTGCTTTGCAATCTCTTCCTTCCATGTGTCTCCCCATCCCTTTTCATGCTTCTCTTTTACCCTATTCAGCAATGCAACATCATCTATGTCTATTGTTCTTGGGTTTGAAAGGAAGAATGTGTCCTGCATGTCCCTTGTTGGATGATCCTGCGGTGAGAACAGTGCGTCGAAGCTCCAGAATGCAGACTCTACTATCGGGCCAGACACCTCAGTGAATCCCATTCCAACCCATATATCTCTTATGTAGTTGAGGAATTCGTGCAGTGGGTGCATCCTTGCAGGATATATCTTCTCTGTTTCAGCGCTTATGTTATATTGCCTGAATCCCTCTTTCCTCCATTTTTCACTTGTTATTGCATCCCTTGTAAGCTGCCCTATTCCTTTTTCCTCACTTGAAAGAAGCGCAATTCCCTTTTTTGTTATGCTTATCTCTTTTACAACATTGTGCTGTTTTATCTCAATTATGTTTCTCTTAACAAGAACATCTATCTCATCTCTTCTCTCCTTTACTATTGTCGCATAGCCCTGCTTGGGAGATTCTGCTATTGTTTTGAGGAGTTCTCTTGGTTTGTATTCAAAACTGTTTGATATTTTTTCTCCCTCTTTTGTAAGCCTTGCCTTTCCATCTTTTATCTCTATCCAGCGGTTCTTTTTTGCCCAGCTCACAGCTATGTTTCCTATAATCAGTGAAAGGTCTCTGTTGCCTCCAATATGCTTTATCTCTTTTATCAGTACCTCTTCCGGAAACCCGCTATTCAGGTATTCCTTCCCTTCGTCTGTTATCTTAATCGCATATTCCTCTTGTTTAGATACTTCAATAGCATCCTGAGAAGCGAGCCGCTCGATTACTGAGGAAACCGCGCTTGGCTCTATTCCGAGGTTCTTTTCTATGTCTTGTATGGTTGCGCTTTTGTTTCTTGAGATGAATGAAAGGATTTTCTTATCATATTCGTGCAAAAAGATCACTATCTTTCTATTGTCTTGTAGTACGTGTAGAATATGAACAGCGCTATTATTATTGCGATTATTAGATATGTATAGATTCCTAGATCAGAATATGCGGTGCTGAAGAACGATAGTACCTCGTTTTGTATGCTCTGCCTTACAACATAGTCAAGCGTGAATTGAGACAATGGTTCCTGATACAGCCATGATAATTGCGTTTCGTTTGTATAGTTGCTCGAAGCGGCATTAACTGGAAGGTCTGGCACTGGAAACACTTTTGTTATTTTCGAACCAGAAGGCACTATTATTGTTAGCGTTGTATTCGGACTCAGTATTTGCCC
>JASHUQ010000065.1 GCA_030039935.1 Microcaldota archaeon | reverse complement strand
CATCATATAAACACTAGATATATAGCATATTTCCAGATATTTATATATTGGCAATTTTTTCAGAATTAAAGAGATTTTCTCTGCTTTTGCAAATGCCCTTTATACAACGTTTCCAGGAAGAGTTGTGACCTCTGATAGAGAAACCGGCATTCCTATGGAAACCTCGTCGAGGCTCACTATTACCCTTGTTGTCTGCGTGCTGTTTATCGCATTTGCAACTGATATATCACCAGTTATATTCAATGGAATGTAGCTGGATCCAGATAAGCATGAGCTCACATTGTAGTCTAGAAGGACGTTGCCGCCAAGGAAGCTGCTGTTTAGTGGAGAGCTTCCATTTCCATATATGAAGACACAGCCCAATCCCTTATACGACCTATAATCTATGACATTGAAGGTTATGTAGTTTCCTAGAAGTGATGGCGCTCCCACAACTCCGGAGAGCGATGTTATTCCCGATATTCCAGATAATATTGTGCTATTTGATTCTGTGCATGTGTAATTGGACTGTCCAGAAGAAGTTCCATCAAGGGCTCCAAGGTTGCTCGTGCAGTAGTACGATGCTGTGCTGTTCTTTTCTATAACATCATAGTGTATGTTGCCTACAATAGGGGGCATTGCAACAAAGTTGAGCCTGCTTGAATTGCCATATTTCTCGTATGTCACGCTTATAGGAACAGATATTGATAAACCTCCCAAGGGTATCCTATATCCGGAAATTGATGCGTTTCCAGAATAGGTAATATTGAATTGGGATTCCGAGTTGAGCTGTGCTGTTATCAGGTTTGTTACCTGAGATGATGCAAGCATTTTCCCTACAGGAAGCTGAGCTGAGACATTGCCTGATATGCTAAGGTTTGTTGGATATGTGGTTGATGGAGAGCTCTGGCCTAGCTTTATATTAGAAAGGATCAGGAAACCAGCCACTACAACTATTATCAATATGATTATTATCGCTATGATTGCAAGTTGAGCTATCGCTTTGTATCCCATGTAAACAGAAGCAATTGTCATTACATATTTAAAGAGCTTTGCTAGCGGTTTTGTGCATCCAGCCAACCGCTAATTCATACCTATTATTATTTTCTTCAGCCTTCTCTGTGCTGTAGTTGTAAGCCACCATTCCCAAACCTTGTCCCTGCCGCCTCTCTTTGGAATCCTTGGCAGTTTGTCAGGGTTCTTTGACACAACAAGATGGAAGCTTTCCGGCCTTTCTCCTGTTCCCCTAATGAACTGCTTGTTGAAATATCTTAGATGCGCATCAGATGGCTTGAACCCGTATTTCAGGAACATTTCTTTCCACCATTCTTTAGGTTTCTTAGTTACATGCAGATCTATCCCGTTTATGACAGATGGCCCGTTCGCAATGCTCATTATCCACATTCCGTTCGGTTTAAGGTGCCTTTCAACATTTCTTATGACCTTTGGTATGTCTATTTCTTTTATGTGCTCCATGAGTTCCCATGAGGTGACAACATCGAACTTCATCTGCTTACCTTTGTCATAGACTGTGAACGGCTTCGTTATGTCGCAAGTGAAAAGATATTCTGGTATGTCGCGCCATGCCGCCCTCCTCATTTTTTTTGAATAGTCGCTTCCTTCTATTCCTACAGCAACATGTCCATCGTCTATGAGCTCCTTCACAAACGCGCCTCCAGAGCATCCGAGATCAAGCACCTTTATCTCGTTGTCAGCATACAGGTTGTATAGCTTGCCGTTGAAAAGCGGGTTTGTCGAGTTGTCCCTCCTAGCTCCTAGTGGGGTCTTGTGGTCCTGTGAATCCACTGCAACACTTGCCGTGCACTTTACTATTATCCTGTTCGCCATTCCATTTACCAGTTATAATGATCTTTTTGTATTTAAAGAGTTTCGTTTCCATTTTGCTTCTTGTTGATCTTTATTATTCCGAAGGATTTATTGCTGCTTGGAAATATCGAAGGTTTTGCGCCTATTGCCCTTGAAAAATCAACGAACGCGCTTTTTTTGTTCCAGAATATGTCATCGCTCATTAGGAATCCGCCATCCCTTATTCTTTTGTACGCTTCTTGGAACTCGAACTTCATGTTTTCATAGGAATGATCACTGTCATGTATGAAAATGTCTATCCGTTTTTCCCTATCAAGTGCTTGTACGAGGTTCTCCCTGGGTTTTCCCACAACCAGCTCCCATCTTTCCTTTCCAATGCAGAGCATGTCAACCAACCTTCCCACATTTTTGCTGATTTCTACTGATACCAGCTTCCCATTCGTGTTTTTTTCAAGCGCGCTGAGAATTACCGCAGTTGAATATCCATTCGCAACACCAGTCTCTACAACGATGTCAGGCTTAGAAGCCCTAACAACTGAGTATTCTATAAGGCCTGCCATGTCAGATACGACAGTAGCCCTGCTGTGCTCGCTATTCTGGTTTTCTTCGAGAAGCGAATCCAGTTTTTTCCTTATGTCAAAATATTCCTTCTTAATGCTGCTATTTGTGAACCTGGTTGGAGATGAGATGGAGCCGATATTCTTCATGCAGAATACCATGTTGTCGAACGCCATGCTGAGGTTCCATGCCTTGTCATAAAGTGATGGGTTCAGGTCGTGCAGCGCCTTGTACCTGTACTTTGGTTTCTCCTCCATTTCACTCATCATCAATAGTTTTGAACATTTTTAGTATATCTGGCAATACAACAGGTGCATCAAATCTTTCTACAACTACATCTCTATTGGATTTCTTGTGTGGATTTATCTCTTTGCCGCCCTTTTTGATTGAGGAAAGTTTGAGGAGCAACGGCACATATTCCATTGCAGAGCCGGTCTTTACTATGTCGAGTTTTGCTCCCGCATTCCTGAAATCGAATGCTGCGTCGTTCTTTGTGCTTGTAATAACGTAGAGGCCAGATGAAAACCCTTCAAGGATTGCCTTTGAGAATGTTTCATACGCAGGAACTATGAGCACGTCTGCATTTTGCAGTGCCTTTAGCTTTCTCTTCTCGTCTACTTTTCCAAGTATATGGATATTTTTGTACCTGTTTCCTAGCGCAACAAGCTCATCTGGCTGCGGAGACCCGACAAAATAAAACTCAAACTCGTTTAACCTGTCCAATCTTACAAGCTCTTTTATTATCTCAGCTATGATGCTGGATTCTTTTACCAATCCTCCTATGTGCACGATCCTGAGGGTTTTTGTTTTGTTGTGCGCCATACTTAGGTATTTGATGTCAGCCATAACCGGAACATAGAATATGTTTTTCCTGTCAACGCCCATTTTCACAAGGTATTTCGTCTGTTCGCTGTTTACCACATGGAAATACACATTGCCTTTTTTCGCGGCAATGACAGATTTTACAAGAATATCGAGCAATTTTTCGTAGATTTCGTGGTTTCCACCTATCATTTTTCCATTCTTGATCTGCATTATGTGAGATCCTATCACGTATTTCTGGCCATTGGGCTTTGTTAAGATATTCATTAGATATGTATGGAGGCTGTACGGAAAATATATTATCCCATCTTTAGGGAGCGCTTTGTAGGTGATGAGGCGGGCGCCCCTGAACATTGTTTTGTCGCTGCTTTTCACTGTCTTTTTTGGAATGTTGCGATACCTCTCCATAATTTTTTTGTAGTTTGCGACTTTTTTCAGCTTTTTTGTTTTGGTTACAAGTATACTGGCGTCTATTCCGTTGTCTTTAAGGAATTTTGCGTATTCATATACGAGCCATTCTGTCGCGGTATATGAGTATTCTATATCTATTGGAGTTATGAAGTACGCTTTCAATTCATTTACCCTTGTTTTTGTTTGCATTAAACTTTTCAATGAACAACGAGACCATCAGAGGGATCCCTTTTTCCTTCAGCTTTCTTTTGTTAAGCGCTTTTATTACACTTTCCTTGTCAAAACTGAGATATTTTGTTGGCCCTCCCGCCTTCCTCATCTCTTCGCATATGTCGAACTGCAACTTTCTGTCGTTTTCGTCTTCTTTGAAGAACTCATTGATTCCCAGCATTTCATACTTATATGTGTAATACAGCTCTGCCATGTTGATTGGCTCATGATCTTTTGCATACATGCCTATCCTGTTGACTATCTTCCCGATTAGTAGCGCTTTGTAGTAGAAAGGGCTAATTTCAGCATGTGGGTTGTGCCTTTTCACAAAGAAAGCCAACAGCTTTGACGCCGGTCTCTTTGAGAATAGTTCGCCTACATCTTTGTATGACAGCCTATTCATGTATTTAGCCCTAGGTATCTCCCTTGTAAGCATTAGATTCCTGTGCCAGTCCACATCTCCATGTATATGCTCAATCAGCATGCGTTTGTTTATGGTTTCTACATTTCCGTTTATCTTTACAAATTCATGTGGATATCCTGTGCTTGCCGCTTTTGACCTCTTGAAAAGCCTAAGCTGGTAGTCCGATGATCCATATTTTTTTATGCCACCGTTTCTTGCTATGTAGTAGTTCACCCTGTTTATCAGAAACCCGCTGGCGCTCGTGTTTGATATAAGTTTTCTTATACCGCTTTTTAGCTCATCTGACGTCTTTTCATCAGTGTCTATGTAGAATATCCATTCATTTGTGCACTTCTTGAACGCATATGTCCTAAATATGTCCGGAAAGCCAGTTGGCACAGTGTGGTAGACCTTTACTTTTCCGCCATTAATTGATTCTGTTCTTTTCCTGTCCTCACCGTCACTGCTGTCTATTACTACTATCTCGTCCGCTATTCCAATCAGGTCATCGACAAGCGTTTTCACCCTGCCAGGCTCGTTCCTAGAGAATATGAGGATAGAAAGCACAGAATTACCGCATTTTAAATGAGGTAAAAAACTTATTAATCCTATGCAGCGTTACAAACTATAAACATGGGAAGATCTGATGAAGAGGATTGCGATAATAACTGGCTCAGACATAAGGTATTATGGGGGCGCCGAGAAGTATATTATTGACTTATCGAGAAGGCTCAAGGGCTATGACATAACCGTTTTTTCCTACAGGTCAAGGATATCGAACAGGCTGACTGACAAAGACGCGGAAAACCTGGTCAATGGAAGCATAGTCTATTATAAGCCGATAATCGCTCCGGTTTCACTGGACAGAATCCCCATCACGCGCTCGGCACTAAAGATGCTCTCGGCACTAAAAGGCTACGACACCATAATAAACTTCGACCTTAGTCCTGCTCTCATACTGATTGTTTCGAT
>JASHUQ010000064.1 GCA_030039935.1 Microcaldota archaeon | reverse complement strand
TATCTCTTTCTCTTTTATGTGCCTTTTTATCTCCTTTCCAAGAATTGTGTTTGCGTTCTTTGGCATGTTAACAGAGTATTTGTCTATCTTCATTATGCTTTTCCTTTTCTTGTAAACCCAGAATGGATTGAAAACCTCGTTAATCCTTCTCAGGAATATTCCCTTTGATATTGTGCCGTCCCAGTCGAATATGAATGTATTAAAACTTTTGAGCAATCTTTCCGTCATGACCACACAACATCTATACTAGGTTTATTCGGCATTGCCCTTTCAGCCCTTGAAGAGCCGGATGACTGCTCTTTCTCTATTGCCACACTGGACCCAAGCCTCTTTGACAGGTATGCTTTTGCATGGGAAAATCCATCAAACAGAGAATCGCATTTTACAAACTCTGTCTTTTCTATTGTTCTTATCTTCTTTGACAATTGTGAAAGGAATTTTGATACCTTTTCCTTATCAGCCGCATTCCACTGCATTTTCATAACCTCCGAAATGTTCCTCTTTTCAGCAAGAGCATTGTATGCGTCAGATTTCCAGTCATCCGATACTATCACCTTTATCTCCTTTATCCTCTTGTTGGAATTCTGCGGCATCCTTGATGTAAGGGCAACAGTATTGTTAATATCGTCTATTGTATCTTTGATTATTTCCTCTGTTTTCTCTACAGGCTTGTTTATGTATGTCTCATCTGTGGTGGGCCATCTTTCCTTTGCAACAAGGGTGTTGTTTCCTATAGAATTCCATAATTCCTCTGCAAAGTGCGGCATTATGGGCCCAAGCATAAGCGCGATCTTTTCAATGAACTCTCTTACGGCAAGCCCATTATTCCCGCCTCTGTCCATATACCATTTCAATTCGGTTATCGAGTTGTAGTATATGTCGGTGTATGCGCCTCTTAGCATGAATCCATCAAGGCTCTCTGTTGCATTCTTTATCTTTGAGTTCAATCTTGAATAAAGCCAGTAGTCTATGTGCGTCAATTCTGACCCGTCAAGCTCCTCCATCTTTAGAACCATGTCGAAAAGATACTGGTTCTTTGACACTATGCTGTTTATTCCGGTTGGGCTGAACTCCGTCTCTGTGTCTAGATCTCCTCCGGCAATTTCTACAAATCTAAGTGGGTCAGACCCGTATTTCTCTATTCCTTCTGACAATGGCACTATGTTGCCAAGGCTCTTGCTCATTTTTTCTCCTTCATAGTTCACCATTCCATTTACAACTATCTGCCTTGGCCAGAATTCCTTTGGAAATAGCGCAACATGGTTGTATATGTACATAACATAATGGTTGTATATCAGGTCTGGGGCTGAATGCCTTGACGTGTTTTTGTACCAGTATTGAACAGATTCGCGGCATTTGTTAAGTATTGTTGTATCTATTTTTGTTGACTGTGATACAGAACTTACATTTCCCTTGCCAAGAAGCACATAGTCGAAGAATTCTGGAATAAGCTGCTCCGGCTTTATTCCATTTGAGTAAAGTATGTGAATGTAGGTGTAAAGAGTTGGGTATATTGTAGAATCTGAAAGCGATTCTATTATGTGCCTTTCATCAAACGGGAATTTTGTGCCAAGGCCTTGAGCCCTTTCCGCAGCTCTTAGGTCCAGCCAATCAGAGGCTGCGCTGAAAGTAGCTGACAGCTTCTTTGGATATATCTTCATATTTGGAAGATAATCATTGACCTCTTTTTTCCATTTCTTGTTTCCATAGTTTATGAACCACTGGTCTACCACTTTCACTATCACCTTTGTCCCACATCTACAGTAAACAGGCTCATCATTCCCTATAACAAATATGTCAAATCCATCGTTGCTTTCTATCAAATCCGATTTTATTTTTTCCCTTGCCTCTGGTTCCTTCATTCCAGAATATTTTCCTACCAGCATTACTCCCCAGTGCGATTCTTCCCTGTACGCCAGCTTTGTAGCAAATTCCAGCATGTCGTCTATTGCATTCGGATCGCTGTTTAGTATCTCAAGATATGCAAGAGCTGGAATTTCTGGATGAAGCGGCTTTGCCTCTCCAGCAATCACATCTCCCAATGATCTTCCTATCTTGTTCCCGTTAAGAGGTTCTATGTCTATTATTCTCTTGTATTCAATTTTTGGGATAGGATAGCCGGACGTTTTCAGCCTTTCAAGGGCTGCGTAATCAAATGGCGCATGCGATGGCACAGACATGACTATACCTGTTCCAACATCAGGTTTTACAAAGAATCCAGGAAGAACCGGGACAGTTTCTTTTGTAATTGGATTTACTGCGCTTTTCTTAAGAAGCTCATCAGCAGATACCTCGCCTTCTATTTTTACACTTGCCTGATTGCTTAGTATCTGCGCTGTCTCTTTTGATATGTAGTATCTTTTGTTGTTCATCCTTGCTATTACATACTGGATTTCTTTTCCCACAAATATGTTTGTAACAGCGTATATTGTCTCTGGCCTGTATGTTGCACAAGCAAAGTACGCATCAGAACCTGCATCCTTGAATTCTACCACTATCATTGTCTTTATCTCTGGATGAACATCGTGCTTTGTGTCGTGCTGGCCGACTGCGCTCTGGTCATTTGTGCACCACCCTACAGGGTGCATTCCCTTCTCAAGATATCCCAGTTCTTTCAGCTTGCCGAACTGCCATGTAACCATCTTGCCGAATATAGGATCTATTGAAACAAACCTCCTTCTCCAATCTATTCCAAGACCAGCTTTGTGCATCCCATCTGAAACGTTTTTTATGAAATAGTTTGCTATGAAAAGAGGGTCGTTGCGCATTTTTGCTATATCCTCATCGCTTATCTTGAATGACCTGAAGTCATCTATTAGCTCTTTATCATTGTTCATCAGCCTTTTGGCTATTGCCAGTATAGGAGTACCAGAGGCATGGAATGCAAATGGGAAAAGCACATTGAATCCCTTCATTCTCATGTATCTTGAATAAAGGTCTGTTGTTGCATATGTTCTTAGATGGCCTATGTGAAGTGGTGTGTTTACATATGGAAATGGGGCAGTTACAAGGATTCCATTCTTTTCGTTTGGCTCGCTTTCGAACACCTTTGCTTCGCTCCACTGTTTCTGCCACTTTTCTTCCATATCCTTATAGTTCAGCATTGCATTCTACCTAAGATTGTTATAGTGTGAAATAAGGTTATATATCTTCTTTTTGATAGCTTTTGTTGGTCTTATGGATCTTTTGATTGTTAGAATAATAAGCCTTGTTGCAATTGCACTAATCTACATGATATTCGATGTTTTCAACAAGAGAGACGTTCCAAGTGTATTCGCATATGCTGCTCTTGCATACGGATTTGTATTAACAATACTTTATTTCAATATAGATATGATTGCAGCGAGCATAGGAATTTCTGTTGTCATATTGGGATTGGGCTATATTGTATACAGGATAGGGCAATTGGGAGCTGGGGACGTGTTTGAGCTCGCGTCGCTTTCCCTTGTGCTTCCGTTCTTCAGCAAGCCGTTTTTTACAAATACTCCCCAATTTGGCCTTCCATTTATCATTGCATTGTTTGTAGACACTGGAATCGTTGCGCTTATACTCGTTCCTCTCTACTATATCCCAAAATCAATGTCAGGTTCAAAGAAACAGGTATCATCTTTTGTAAAACACCAGGATATTGCAAAGGCAATACTTGTCGGCATTGCATATCTTGTTTTCTCCACATTTGTCATAGTAGTGTTTGGAATAAGAATCCCAGGGCTCGTCCTTCTTCTGGCAATAATGATAGGCTCTATTGCAGTGATACTTTTCGAGGGCCAGATAACAAACTCCATGGTTGATTACGTAAACTACAGGAATTTCGAAGAGGGAGATATAATCGCACTGAACCTGATGACAAGCAATGATATAAAGAAAATCAAGAAAAAAGTCAGGAGCTTTGAGAGGCTTGTAACAAGGAATTTGATCGAAGAGATGAAGAAGAAGAGGATAAATGAGAAGTTTCCGGTTTACAAGAGGGCGATTCCGTTTGCTGTTCCCATATTCGTTGCTGTTGTTCTCTCAATACTTCTTGGAAACATAATACTGCTTCTTCTTCCAGTGTAATAAAAAGGCTTTTAATAGTCATAGTTGTTTTATTACAAGGTGACACTAATTGCAAAAGAAACGCCAGTACCATCATCTTGATGGATATGAAGCATTCGCATACAGCAGGGCATTGGGAATATCAATGGTTACATTTGCAATAGCTCTGTCTATAGGTATAAGCGTGACAACAGCATTTACATCCGCCGTATCGTCAAATGGACTGAACCCTACTGAAATCTGGTCTGCTCTTATACTTTCAACATTTTTCATAATAATGGGATGCTTCGCATATTCACATAAATCAACGATAAAGTTCATAAGAGAAAGGTATGACCATCATATTCCTGCACGTTTGTCAGTTTGGGTAGCAGCAATAATCATAGGATTCGTCATATCTATTATGGTCTTGCTTTTCATAAACTCCACAATAGAGCCCCTTGTGCTCTTGTTCAGCTTTGGAGGGGTATTCTGGATAATGTACCTTGCAATAGACAGCATATTCCAGAAAAGATACGGAGAGATAGCTGCTGGAGCAGCAGCATTATGGGTGATATTCTTTGTTGGAATATATGAGGTTCATGTTAACTATCTGATAACTAATGCATCGCTCGCATTGCTTGTATCTGCTGTTTCTCTTGTAGCAATATTCGGAGTTACAGGACTAACAATACTGATAAAGACAACGCATGAATTCTCAGTTGAGATAAAAAGGGCGGAGCAGGCCGCGCTCAGGGCTAGGAGATAGATATTGCAGATAGCCTTTTATACTAGAAAGTGCATAAATTCAATCGTGGAAAAATGAGATATAGAGTAATCATAGAAAGAGATGAGGATGGCATTTATGTAGGTAAAGTTCCTGATCTTCCCGGCTGTGCGAGCGAAGGCAAGACAAGAAAAGAGCTTTTAAAGAATATAAAAGAGGCTATTGAAGCTTACATAGAAGCACTGGAAGGAAATGGAAGTCCTATTCCTATAGAAACGGTGCAGGTTAGTGTCTAGGTTAATACCTATTGACTATGATAAAGTTGTTAAGGCGCTTACTAGGATTGGTTACAGATTCAGTCATCAGAAAGGCAGCCATATTGTTATGCAACTTGTAGATAGAAATAAGTATACTTCGCGTTTTGGCGATAGAAAGCCAGAGTATATGATAGTTGTCCCGGCGCATAAACCTGTTGGAAAAGGTATGGTACATACGGTAATAAGCGAAGCAGATTTAACAGTTGACGAGTTTAATGAACTGGTATGATAAAAAGAGCAGAGCAGGCTGCGCTGAGAGTTAGGAGATAAGCGTTAGATGTAGTAAAGAAATAAGGACGCTAATCATTTTTGTGTTAGAATACTATTTTTAATCAACCGATTGGCAAGTTATTTATAGTTTTGTTGTGTATTATGAACAAGTCAGTGGAAGTCTGACATGATGAGAATTGTTCTATTACTCGATAAGCAGATTCTGTTTACACAACAGGCAACCGCTGCAATAAGTCAATGGGGTGTAGCGTTTTGGATAGAATATGCGGTAATTCTTCCTTTGCTACAAAGAGCTTTCTTGCTGGAATACTTTCTCTCTTTGTTTTTTCCATTGCAATTCACGCACAGAGTCTCCCTCCAGGAACACAATACTATATTCCAATAAATATTGTTGTACCAGTCAACATCCCAGTGAATACACCAATATTAATACAATTCGATGCAGCATCTTACAATGGAAACTTTATTTTAAAT
>JASHUQ010000063.1 GCA_030039935.1 Microcaldota archaeon | reverse complement strand
TCTGAAGAGCTCGCCGAATCTGCAATAGGCTCTGCATTGTCAAATGGGGCAAGCAATGTGCACGGGATGCTTACTTTCCATTATGGAAAGCACAGGATTGTGACAACGCAGAATGTTGACGCTTCCGAGGAGGAAACCGGAATAAGGTGTTCTATCAGGGCATTTACAAAGAATGCGTCGAGCGCGCACAACTACTCTGTCTCAAGAACCATTAATGGGGTGAACCTTGAATCTTTGGGAAAAGACGTTGCCGAAACAGCAGCAATGGCACCAGCAAAAGGAAGGATAGACAATGGGACATACGACATTTTGTATTATCCTATACCTGCAGGGTCGCTTCTTGCAAAGGTAAACGGAGCCGCGTGCGCAGACTCCGTAGAGGCAGGCTTCTCATTCCTTGCTGACAAAATCGGAAAACAGATTGCAAACAATAACATAAGCATATTTGACGATGGAACAATAGCTGATGGGACAATGTCGGGTAGTTTTGATGGAGAGGGAAGACCGACGCAAAGAACCCCAATAATAAGCAATGGGGTTGCAAAAACCTATCTCCATAATACATCAACTGCTGTAAAATTCAAGCAGGAACCAACCGCAAACGCGTCAGTCTGCGGTCAGATAGGAGAGAATAACATGGTGTTCTCGCATAAGAAAATGAAAAAGAGCATTGAGGGTGCAATAGGAGAGATGAAGAAGGGAATAATAGTAACAAACACATGGTACACAAGGTTCAGCAACTATCTTACTGGAACGTATTCAACTGTACCAAGAGATGCGGCATTCTATGTGCAAAATGGAGAGATTAAGCATTTCATAAGCATGGGAATAAAGGGATCAGCAAGCGTTGGAATAAGACTGAATGACGATTATCCAAGAATGCTGAAGAACATCGAGTATGGAGCAGGAAAGACAGTACAGACAAGCAGTTGGGACGAAACACAGGTTGTTTATACTCCGGCAATACTTGTGGAGGGAGTAAAGGTGACGACAAGTTCTGTAACGTGATAGTAAGAGATTACGAATATATTTTTATTGGTTTATGACAAATAGCTCGTGATAAAATGGATGTATGGGTAGAAAAACACAAATGCACTGGATGCGCACACTGCCACGATGTTTGTCCTGTAGCGGTATTTGAAATGAAAGATAGAGACAGCCCAGATGCGAATAATGACCATGCTCCTGAGGCAGACAAATGGAAAGGAGTTACAGATGCAGACCTTGTAGCAAAGTGGAAGGATGTAAAGGATGGACACAGGCACTTTGAGCACAAGTATGAGAATGGATCTGGAGGGCTTTCTGTTGGAGTCAATGGAAGCGCATGCATACTTTGCCAAGCCTGCTTGATAGAATGTGAAGGAGAATGTATTGTCATAGTTGATGATGCAGGAACAACCTATAGGTCAATTTACAAGTAGAATTTCTATTTTTCACAAAAGTGGCGCTTTGTATACTATATAGGAACGTATGTGTATTAATAATTCCGTTACCATATTAGTAACCACACTCGTTTTTGGTGCAGCCATGATCGAATTTGCAAAAGAGCCATACCCTGATGAGCAGAGTCTTTCGGTTCTCAATAGCTATGTGAGGGACTGGTTTACAAAAAACTTCAATGAGCTTACTCCCCCGCAAAAATATGCTTTCAAGCTGATAAGCGAGAAGAGGAACATACTTATAACAGCACCTACAGGAAGCGGGAAGACAATGTCTGGCTTTCTTACAATAATAAGCAGGCTGTTTGACTACTCTCTAAAAGGAAAACTTGAGGACAAGGTCTACTGCATATATATTTCTCCGCTTAGGGCGCTCAACAATGACATTCATAAGAATCTTACAAAGCCGCTTGATGAAATATACGATAACATTGTAAAGGAAAAGGGAGTCGAGATAATAAAGAACAACATAAAGAAGGTGACAATCGGTGTAAGGACTGGCGATACAACGCAGCAAGAGAGGCACAAGATGCTTGTAAAGCCCCCAAACATACTTGTCACAACGCCAGAGAGCCTTGCCATACTTCTCAACTCTCCAAAATTCGTTGAGAATCTCAAAACGGCAGAATACATAATCATTGATGAGATACACGAGCTTGCAAACAACAAGAGAGGGGTGCATCTTGCACTTTCTGTTGAAAGGTTGCAGCACGTTGCAGATTCAAGAATTGCAAGGGTTGGTCTTGGAGCAACCCTATTTCCCTTGGAAGAGGCTGCAAAGTTCCTTGCTGGTTATGACGATGGAAAACCAAGAGATTGCATTATTGTTGACGCATCGTGGAGCAAGAAACTTGACATAAATGTGATAAGCCCTGCAAAAGACCTAATCTACACAAAAGAGGACAAGATCGAAGATGCAACCTACAACGAGATCAACGATATAATAAAGTCAAGCAAGGCAACGCTGATATTCACAAATACGAGAAGCGGAACAGAGAGAGTTGTATTCAATCTAAAAAGAAGATTCAAGTACGGAGAGGACGTTGCTGCGCACCATAGCTCTCTTTCAAGAGAGTCAAGGCTTGAGGTCGAGGAGCTTCTCAAGAAAGGAAACCTCAAGTGCGCGGTTTCGTCTACAAGCCTCGAGCTCGGGGTTGACATAGGATCTATAGAGAATGTTGTACAGCTTGGATCGCCAAAGAGCGTTACAAGAGCGGTACAACGATTCGGACGTGCAGGCCACAGCTTCAAGGCAGTCGCAAAAGGAGAAATGATAATTCTTAACAGGGATGATCTTGTAGAGTGCACCATAATGCTCGACGCTGCGCTAAAGAGGCACCTTGACTCGTTTAGGGTTCCCCAGAATGCTCTTGATGTTCTTTCACAGCATATAGTTGGGATGTCGCTTTCTGACAAATGGGATGTGGACAAGGCGCTCGATCTTGTTAGACATGCATATCCGTACCATGAGCTGAGAAAAGAGGATTTTGTCTATCTAATAAACTATCTTGCCGGGAACTATGTAGGGCTTGAAAGCAGAAGAGTCTATGGCAAGATATGGTATGACGAGAAGGAAAACGCGTTCGGTAAAAGAGGAAAATACACAAGGGTAATCTACATGCTCAATCTTGGGACTATTCCTGATGAGGTTGCTGTCAATGTTTTCACAGTGTCAAACAAGTGGATAGGAAACATAGAAGAAGAATTCCTCACAAAACTAAAGCCGGGAGACATATTCACACTTGGAGGAAGGCTTTACAAATTCGAATATGCCAGAGGGATGAAATGCTTTGTGACAGAGGCTCAGGCTAGCTCGCCGACCATTCCGCCGTGGTTCTCAGAGCAATTGCCATTGAGCTACGAGCTTGCAAATGAGATAGGAGAGTTCAGGGCAAACTTTTCCGGTGTTGTGTCTGACTGCATAAAGGAATCGAAAATAAAGACAATTTTTGGAAAGAAGAGCGCAGTGCCCAAAAAGGCAGATGAATTCCTCAGCAATTTCAGGATAAATGATAATGCAAAGAGCGCGATATTCGGATACTTTGCGGAGCAGCTTTACTTTGCAAAGGTTGTTCCCAACAACAAGCTCATTCTTGTTGAATTCACAAAGGATGTTTCTTCTGATAAAAGCTACCTTATATTCCATTCTTTGTTTGGCAGGAGGATAAACGATGCGCTTTCAAGGGCACTCGCAATCCAGCTTGGGGAAATTCTTGACATAGACATTGGAATAATGGTGAGCGACAATGGATTCGTGTTTTCTACAGAAGAGGATATAGACATTGACAAGGAAACGCTTGACAGCCTTGTTTCTGATGTCACATCTGGAAGCATAGTTCCTATGTTAAAGAGAAACATAAGGAAGACGGAGCTTATGAAAAGGAGGTTCAGGCACGTTGCGGCAAGAAGCTTCATGATATTGAGAAATTACAAGGGATACAAGATAACTGTTGGAAGACAGCAGGTTAACTCGCAGCTTGTGCTCAATGCGGCTGAGGAGATAGATCCCAATTTCCCTATAATAAAAGAGGCTTATAGGGAGATATTCAATGATGTTATGGATTTGCCTAGGGCAGAGGAGATACTAGCAAAGATAAGAAAAGGGGAAATAAAATACAAGCTCATAGAAACTCCGGTTCCATCTCCGTTTGCCCACAACCTTGTAACATTCGGTCACGCCGATGTGATACTCATGAAGGACAGAAAGAAATATCTTCAATCGCTTCACAAACTAGTAATGGAGAGAATAAAGAGCAAGTGAGGAAATGAGGCTTACCGATGATGTGGAATTGCTTGATGGGCTTCCCGTAGCTTTCATAAAGAGCCTTGATGCAATTGTTGTTGCAGACCTGCATCTTGGATACGAGGGAGTCATGGCAAAGCAGGGATTGTTTCTCCCGAAGGTGAACCTGAAGAAAATATTCACCATAATAAAGAATGCGATAAACAAAACACAGGCAAAAACAATAATAGTGAATGGGGACATAAAGAACGAATTTTCAAAGGTTGATGAAGAAGAGTTCAACGAGCTTTTTGATTTCATAAATTTTGTAAAGCAGCTGGACGTTTCTCTTATATTGATAAAAGGAAACCATGACAACTTTGTCGACAGGTACAAGGATCCGTTCAAACTTAAGATATACCAGCAGGAGGCAAAGCTTGGAGATTACCTTTTCTTCCACGGAGAAGAGCTGCCAAATGACCTTTCAAGCGGTGTAAAGATGCTGATCATGGGGCACGAACATCCAGCAATTGGAATATTCAACAAGGCGGGAAAGAGGGAAAAGCTGCGCTGCTTCCTTTTCGGAACGTTCGAAAACAAGAGCATACTCGTACTTCCAGCAATGAACTACTTTGCATCTGGGACAGACATAAACATGACGAACAAGAGCGATCTGCTTTCGCCGGTATTCAAAAGGATGAATGTGGATGAGATGAGGGCGATTGCGACTGGTTATGGGTCAACGATGGACTTTGGGACAATATACATGCTGAGGGAAGCGGTTTAGTGCAGTATCGCTATGAAGACCCACGGAAGTGCCACAAGCACAAGCGCAATGACTATCAAGGCGGTAACGAATCTTATGAAGAACGTGCTTTTTATGTTCGTTTTGTACAATCTGTACCCGTCAAAGCCAGGTATTGGAAGCAGGTTTACAATAGCAAC
The DNA here is from genome assembly GCA_030039935.1 of Microcaldota archaeon. Lineage (GTDB taxonomy): Archaea > Micrarchaeota > Micrarchaeia > Micrarchaeales > Micrarchaeaceae > JAJZAB01. The sequence continues at coordinate 3,893 of JASHUQ010000063.1, read as the reverse complement.
AAGGAAGTTAAGCAGGAATGTGAGTGCAAACACAGTATATAAGAAATACATCGTGCTTGCGTACGCTGTTTTTTGAATAGATTCGCTTTGATACAGTTCAACTCCTATTTCTCCTCTTGAAGATCCGGAAACAGGAGCAGCGGTTATGTTGTATGAATGGATTGTACTGTTGTATGATGCAACGAGGCTTACAACATAACCTGGCACGTCCACCTGCGCTGCATTGTCAACCTCTGTTATGTTGTTTATCTTGTATCCATTCCAGTAAAGCACTTTCATTCCTGGAAGCACGCTTGCATTGGCTGCTGGAGAGTTGGCCACAACAGCCTGTATGAAAACGCCATTGTTTGTGTATATGCTTGGAACAATGTAGATGAACATGAGGAATGTTAGTGCAAAGAAGACAGCCATTGCTATGAAATTTGACGAGATTCCAGCAGCGGATATTGCATTTTGCTCCTCCTTGCTCAGCTTTTGCACCGCTTTTTCATCAGGCTCCACAAATGCCCCCACCGGGATCACTCCTATAAGCAGAAGCCCTATCTGCTTGAGCTTTACCTTTGAAATCCTTGCCAGAACTCCATGGGAAAGCTCGTGTATTGTGAGTATTATCATTAGCGCTATTATTCCTGCAATAAGCGGAATGTCTATTCCTGGTATTATTGGGGCTATTCCCGGAATCTGATTTAGAAGAAGGGATGTTTGTGGATGCCCCGATGTGGTAGATATTATATACAGAATGTCGCTGTAGAAATAGGCCGCTCCGGAATAAACGAGAGCGATTACAAGATAGCCGGAAAACCCAGATATGACTGTTCCAGCATATATTACCTTTCCGGCATTTGTCAATCCGGATATTCCAGGAGTGCAAGACATTGCAGCGCTTCCCAATGCGCTTTGTATCTGCGGTATGTTTATAAACTGCAATGGAAGGCCGATGCACGGGATTATGAAATACATTATTGCAAGTATTGATATTATCCCGAATGCGAACGTGTTCCTTCCTATCTTTCCCTTCAAGAGTGGAAACGCAAGGAAGCCAAATCCGAGTATTATACCCCATATGGCCATTGAGTTCCAGAACCACTTGTTTCTTTTTGATATGGCGTCAACTGTTCCAATCCCCTTCTTCCCTCCAATCATGTACAATCCGTAGCTTCCCTTCAGTTTCTTTATCTTTTGGATCAGGGTTCCTGAAACTACAAGTGTTATTATTGCGAGCAAAACCTGGCTTATTGTTCCAAGGAAAGATGCATAGTATGAAAAACCTATTGATGCAAATGCGAGTATTACAATTGCTACAACTATGATATTCTTCTGGAAGTTTGAAAGATTGCTCCCTCTCATCCTATCCTCTCTATCTTTTATGGCAAGCTATATAATGAGTGTGATTTGCTTAGCCAAATTAATCAAAAGGGTTTTTATTTATGAAAGTTGATGTATTATGGGTGGTGAATTGGCAGAGGAATGCGAGCTTTGCGGAAGGGCGATGAGCGAGGTTTATGTAGTAAGCATAGAGAATACAGACATGAGGGTATGTGTCTCATGCTCAAAAGGCAAAAAAATACTTTACAAAGAGGTAGAGGCAAAGAAAGCACAGTCAAAGCCTGCAATGCACAAGTCTGTTCAAAGAGAAGAGGAGATGGAGCTTGTGGAAAACTACGGAACTGTAATGCACAAGGCTAGGGACGCAATGCAGATTCCTCTGAAAGTTCTTGCAGAGATGATAAACGAGAAGGAGAGCCTTCTTCTAAGGATAGAGAATGAGAAGACAAAGCCATCTGTAGAGCTTACAAAGAAGCTTGAAAAGGCGCTTCACGTAAAGCTGACACAGCATGAAAGCCTAGAGTCAAATGCAAGAGCGAGAGGAAGCTCTGATAGAGCTACTATAGGAGACTTCATAAAGAAATAATGGTGGATCTTTGGCGGTAGATCTTGGAAAGCTGGTTGTCAAGAGGAAGATAGAGCTCGATGAGCTTAACAACAAAACAATAGCAATAGATGCATACAACATGCTCTACCAGTTCCTTTCAATAATAAGAGGGCCTGATGGCACTCCCCTTATGGACTACCATGGAAATGTGACAAGCCATTTATCCGGATTGTTCTACAGGACAATAGAGCTTGTCGATCATGGAATAAAGCCAATCTATGTTTTTGATGGCATTCCTTCTATTCTGAAGCAAAAGACAATAGAGGCCAGAATGAGAGTAAAGGAAGAGGCAGCAAAGGCCTGGGAAAAGGCAAAGGAGAAGGGTGAGCTTGAGGATGCAAGGAAGTATGCGCAGGCAACGTCAAAGGTAAACAAGTACATAGTTGAAAGCTCAAAGGAGCTTCTCAACTTAATGGGAATAGCCTGGCTTGCCGCCCCTAGCGAGGGAGAGGCGCAGGCTTGCGACATGTGCAAGAAAGGGCTTGTTTATTCTGCTGCCAGCCAAGATTACGATACAATGCTGTTTGCAACGCCGAGAGTCGTAAGGAACATAACAATAAGCGGAAGGAGGAAGCTTCCAAGGAAGAACGTTTATGTGAACATAGAGCCTGAGATGATAGACCTGCAAGAAACGCTGAAGAGCATTGGGGTTACGCAAAGGCAGCTTATATGGATCGGAATACTCTTAGGAACCGATTTCAACGACGGGATAGATGGGGTCGGGCCGGTTACAGCAGTGAAAATTGCAAGGTCTTGCAATTCCATATCTGATATCGAGAAATATGTTAAGGAAAAATACAACAAGGAATTCGAGCTTGATATAAGAGAGGTGGAAAGCCTTTTTACAAACCCAGAAGTTACTGATGTTGATCCAAAGAAGTTATCAAAAGATCTAAGCTCATTGCCGGAAAGAGAAAAACTTGTCGAATTCATGTGCGACAGGCACGACTTTGCAAAAGAAAGAATAGAGAAGTTTGTAGAGAAACTTTGGGAGAAGAGGACCTCCTACAAGCAGAGGGGGTTGTTTTAATCTGGCACCCCTCTTAGAAGCCTGTCTACTTTCGACGATACATCTTTAATTCCACTATAGGTCTTTCCCTCAACTCTAAGCTGTATTGAATCCACATCTCCGGTATTCTGCATGGGTTCGTAGTGCGCTGCCCTCAATGCTTCAGAGAAATATGCGATGCTCTTGTCTGCCTCTATGTCATTCGGATTCCATACCAAATCAGCGGTCGCCAGCGCCATAATTGACAAACAAAATAAAGGTATTTATTATTAACTACTATTACGTCACATTGGCTCAGGTTCATTCGGCAATATATAAATATTTGGAAACCCAAGTGTTTTATATGGATTTGCTAGTTAGCCCAGAGGTACGCAGGCTGCGCAATGAAGCCGAAGAAAAAGCACGCCCTTTGCTAGACGCAGTTAGGCATGAGGATAACTTATTGGCTTGGCATTTGCGTTCTTTGGTCAGAAATGGTAAAACAACTATTGAAGAGAGTATGACACCATACCAATTTGTCACCAATACCATGGAATTACGCGGATTCTGGTCGAGGCGTGCGCGAAATATTTTACCTGTATTGGATATAAAACAATTGCAGAAAGAAAAGTGCTGTACGCTGTTTAAAGATTTATTCGAAGAATATATTGCACTTTTTGAAACAAACCCGAATTCTGAAAATCAGCGTGAAGCGATAGCTGGGAAGGTTGCAGATTTAACATTTAAATATGGGTTCGTTGGTGGATATTTTACATCTGAGCTTGTAGAAGCAAGAGGAGAGTGGGCAAGACATTCTGGCCTGTGGGGAAAAGATAGGACAAATGAGCCATGGCCAGGATACCACGCCCAGAAATTTGCCAAGGTAATCGGAATTGATCTTGAAAGAATTTGTAGAAGCGGCTTATTCGATGCTTTAGATGAACTTATAAGTAGGGAATTGGATAGACACTT
>JASHUQ010000062.1 GCA_030039935.1 Microcaldota archaeon | reverse complement strand
ATGTATATTCCTGGCTCGTCGCTGAACACCATGTTCTCCTGAATTTTTCCTTTGCTGTTAAGAGTCAAGTTTGGCCCAACATCGTGCACATCTATTCCAATCTGGTGCCCCAATCCATGAATGAACTTTCCTTTGTACAGCCCATTTCTTGTAGTGTTTATGAACTCTCTGGTTTTATCGTATGAAACTTCGCATTTTATTCCTGGTTTTATATATCCTAGCGCAAGCGCCTGTGCCTTAACAACCACATTATACATGTCTATCATTCTCTTGTACTTATCCGATTTCTTTTCTGGTTTGAATATATAGGTTCTTGTTACGTCTGAGCAATAGCCATTGTACAGCGCACCAGCATCTATCAGCACAAAAGAGTTTTTCGTCAATTTTGAATGGCCAGGAACATGATGCGGTACTGCCGCATTTTGGCCAAAACAGACTATTGTTGGAAAAGATGGCTTTTCCGCGCCGTATTTCCTCATAAGTTCTTCAAAGATCTGTGCAAGATCAATCTCTGTCATGCCCTCTTTGAAATATTTCTTTATGTTAGCGAATGCCCTTTTGGCTATCCTGTTTGCCTTTCTCATGAGCTCTATCTCTTCTTTGTCCTTAATCTGTCTTGCAAAAGTGAGTGCATGGCTGACATCCACCAATCTTTTCGGCCTGCATTCCTCCTTTATCCTTTTGTAAAGATTATAAGACAGAAAAGATCCGTTTATCCCAATAGTTTTCCCCTTTATTCTTTTCACAAGCATCTCGAATGTCTTTTCCCTTAGCTGCGCGGCAACCACGTTTACCTCCTTTGGGCAAATCCTCTTTGCGACATCATATTCCAGAACAGTTGTTATAAGCGTTGCCCTCTTCCTCTCCGCTATTAGTATCGAACTTTCAAATGCGCTTTCATACAATCCTGTAAGATAAGTGAAAAAGCTGTCTTTTACCGTTGTGTTTGTCAAAACTATCGCATCAACATTGCAATTATCGAATATCCTCTCAAGCCTCTTTGCAATGCTCTTCATACAACCATACAAGTAAACGAATGATAGCTATAAATAATTTTTATGCAAATGTAGTTCATGGTTGAGAGAGAAAAAATGCTCGATGAGATATTCAGGCTCCAAAACGAGTCCAATATCAGCGTAAAAAGGTCAACCATAGCATACCAGCACATGAGGGATCCCGCCCTTCTTAGATATTACTATAGAATAAAGATGCAGCCCATAACAGACAAGCTGCAGCTAGAGGGATCTTCTCCTACAGATATCTTCATTGGAAGATACGGATATCCTAATGTTTTCATTGGACCAATGCTTCCACCAGAATTCGGAGATACATCCATTCTTTCCATGCCGGAAAGGTGGGCAGACCTTTCTGTTGATACAATAGTCAATTTCAGGTCAAAGCTTGTAAGGGGAATGTACAAGACAAAGATAAACGATGTAGAGAAAGGAAAGGTTGAAGAGCAGGTGAGGGATCTTGCACTGGCAGAAAGGCCAGCAGAATCAGAGCTCAAGTTCTACAAGAAGCCTTTTGTGAAAATGACGATGATGGATGAGGTGCAGCCGTTTGGCCCAAGCGCGATGATAAGGGATTTTTCTCTTGGAAACATAAAAGCTGATACAAAGGTAGAGAATCTTTACATGGATACAGATGCGCTAGCTAGGACAGCGATAATAGAATTGTATGACAAAGGACTTCCAGTATCGAGAATCCAGAAAGGATTGTCCGCTGGATTGTTTGGAATAGGGAGAAACCGGAAATTCGTTCCAACAAGGTGGAGCATAACCGCAGTTGACGACACAATTTCAAAGAACAACCTAAAGGAAGTGAAGAGCTTTGACAAGATAGACGCGATTTATGCATACTATCATGTTTCCCTTGACAACAGATGGCTTATACTATTCATTCCCGGGAACTGGGAGTATGAGTCGGCTGAGGCGTGGTACCCCAAGACAGTTTGGAATGTTGACGGAACAAGCGTAAGCATATACTCATCTTATGAGGGTTACGATGGAAGAAAAACGTATGCAGAGATAGGTGGATGCTACTATGCCGGAAGATTGGCAATAACTGAGAAGATGCAGGAATTGAAAAAGCAGGCAGTAGCTGTTATATTAAGAGAGGTTCATGAAGGTTATCTAATGCCTGTAGGGGTCTGGAATGTTAGGGAGCATGTAAGGCAAACGCTGCAGACAAAGCCCGACATTCTATACAATGTAAATGATATTTTCACTCATATAAAAGGCAAGCTTGAGATTCCACTTAAGGACTGGATAAACAACAGCAAAGTGCTGAAGGACCTTCTTTTGCAGAAGAGGATTTACAATTACATATAGCAAATCAAAATCAAAATGTATATATATCATAATAATTCATTCTACATGGTTTTATGCCAGCAAGAAGAATGCGCTATGGAGAATACACATATGCAAGTTCGGACATAACGCTACTGGTGGATTTTCCCGAAGAGAAATGCCTTTCAATAAATGAGATAGTGCACAAACATCCAAACATAAATGTTAATAACGCGGTGCACAG
>JASHUQ010000061.1 GCA_030039935.1 Microcaldota archaeon | reverse complement strand
CAAGATTCTATTACCTGAAAGGGGATCTTGCGCTGCTAGAACTCTCTTTGATAAGATTTGCCGTTGACACAATGATGAAGAAGGGGTATACACCCATTTCTACTCCATACATGATAAAGAGGAAATATTACAGGGGAGTTACAGCGCTAGGCGATTTCGAAGATGCGCTTTACAAGATAACAGATCCGAAAGAGGTGGAAGACAAAAAGGATTATGAAAGAACAGAGGAGATGTTTCTGATATCTACATCTGAGCACTCCATAGCTCCAATGCATTCGGATGAAACATTCGCTGGAAAGGATCTTCCGCTCAAGTATCTTGGAATAACACCATGCTTTAGAAGGGAGGCAGGCGCGCATGGGAAGGACACAAAAGGGATATTTCGTGTTCATCAGTTCTGGAAAATAGAGCAGTTCATTTTCTCAAGACAAGAAGATTCGAAGAAGCACTTTGACGAAGTTGTTGGTAATGCAGAGGAAATATTCCAGAAGTTGGATCTTCCTTATCATCTGCTTGAGTTTTGCACAGGAGGAATTGGGACAGTAGCAGCGAGAAAGGTTGACTTGGAGGTCTTCATGCCTGGCAATGGAAAATACAGAGAGGTTGTCTCTTGCTCAAACTGCACAGACTGGCAGAGCACACGTCTTGACATAAAATACGATGAAAAGGGAGAAAGAAAGTATGTGCATACACTAAATGGAACTGTTGTCGCAACCGAAAGGGCGCTTGTCGCAATAGTGGAAAACTATGCAAATGAAGATGGAACAATAACAGTTCCTAGTGCCCTTGTCCCATACTTTGGAAAGAAGAAGATAGGATAGTCTTTATTAATCTCCTGCAAGAATAATGCTTTAAGGCGGGGTAGCTAAGCCTGGTTATAGCGTTAGACTCATATGCACAGCATCTTGAGTATAGAGTCGAAAGACGATGACGAGAAATCTAAAGGCCGCGGGTTCAAATCCCGCCCCCGCCAAAAGCATATATATCTGGAAACTATATCATATTATGATTGAATGATATCATATGCATATACAGAAGATATGAGAGAAAGCATTAATGAGATAACAGAGAGGACATCGACCAACCCTGAATTGCTTAGAATGTTCGATGAACAGCGATATTATAATGGACCTATGTCTCCAAAGGTTTCTACTATTGAGAACTGGAGAGAATATGAAAGAGAATGTGTTAACTTCGCCAACTCATATATCTCTTCTGGTAGATTCTATTCCGCCATTTCTTTGCTATACGGTGCAGCTTTAGCTGCGACAAATACATGTATAGATAATGTTAGAATCGATGAGGATACAAAGGGAAGAATTGCGCTTTACGGAAAGAAAATTGAGGAATGTAAAAGGAAAATTTATTCACAATATCCTTCATCTATACTAGAAAGGGCTTTGTTCCTGCTCAGAAGGCCGGAAACTCCAGCTCAATTGAGGATCTAATCTCTTAGCATGTTTTCAAGAAGCGCCATCCTTATGAAAAGGCCATTTCTAACCTGTTCGAAGTAGACAATGTTTGCTCTGTTTGCAATCTCATCTTCAACTGTAAGATCAATTTCGTCGACCTTTGGCAACGGGTGCATGAGGATTGCTTTTGGATTGCTTCTTAGAAGTATCTCCAGGCTTTTTCTTGTGAAAACGAATTTCCCTTTTGATTCTGCGTACTGCTCTCTGGGCATTCTCTCTTTTTGCAGCCTTGTCATATATACAATATCTATCTTTTTTTCTCCCTCTCTTCCAAGCATGCTATCCAGGTCACTTTGCTCTTCATAAGTGCACCCATATTTTTCAAGATATTCCTTTATTCCCTTTTTTATTCTGAGGCTTTCTGGAGAAATGAATATTATGTGCATTCTTGCGCAGCTGCCAAGAAGATAGGCAAGTGAATTCGCGGTCCTTCCATGTAAAAGGTCGCCAACAATCGCCACGTTAAGGTTTTCAAGCCTTCCTACGATTCTTTTTATAGTGTAAATATCTGTCATGGCCTGTGTTGGATGCTGTCCGATTCCATCGCCGGCATTTATGACCGGGACTTCGCTGAGAGCCGCCATCCTGTCTACGCTGCCCTCATCCCTTGTCCTCACAACCACAGCATCAAAATATTTGTCCAGCACCCTTATTGTGTCTTCGTAGTTTTCCCCTTTTACTACAGATGAGAACATCTCAGCATTTTCTGTGTCTTTTGTATCTCCTCCAAGCCTAGATGTTGCAACCTCAAAGCTGAACTTTGTCCTAGAGCTCGGCTCGTAGAACGCAAGTCCGACAATCTTGCCGTCAAGAGCCTTGCTATGTTTAATCCTTCTAAATTCATCCGCCCTATCCATCAGCGCATCAAGAAGATTCCTGTCGAGCTGCTGCACCTTCGTAAAATGAGTAAGCCTTCTTGCCTCGACCATCCAATCAGAGAAAGCACTAAACTTTCTAATATTTATACTTATTTGTTAGGATTTCGAACATTATGAAGATTATATTTCCAGGAATTTGTATATGTCTAGGATAAGATGAATGTTTCTTTTTCTCTCAGGATGCCTTATCAGCTCCCCGTTCGCCCTTTTTATAGGCCTGAATCCCAGTTTTCTGTAGAACTCATTTGCCTGTGCAAGCTCATTAACGCTCAATGCGACGTGCTCTGCGTGAAGGTTACGGGCTTCCCATATGTACTCTCTAATAAGCCTTCTTCCTATTCCCAATGACCTGTATCTGATGTCAACAGCAATCGCGCTTACATAGCTCACAGATGCCTCCATAGGCCCTTCCATTCCAAGAAGAAGCGCTTTATGCCTTGGAACCCTTGAACCCCATATGAATCCTGAAATGTCAGCATTTTCATCATCTCTATAAGCCAATCCTATGTAATCCGGATGCGACTGCGCTTGTCTCACCATTGCTATGGCATGATTTGGTGCTGTTACATCATCGTTGTAAGGACTATTGGAAAACGCCTGTGAGTATATCCTTGCAATAGAAAGAAGATCCCTGTCTGTGAACTGCTCTATTCTTTCTTTCGTTTCAGAGTCCTTTTGCACGCTTATTGCCATGCCTAAATCTGATTTCAAGAAGATATTTATGCATTGTGCATCGGCAAACCTTAAATATCTAGGAAATACAATTGGTTGTAGGTGCTGGCGTGGTGCTCGCAACAGACTGCATTTACACCCATAATCGTATTCCTGAAGAGATAAGGATATGCGTAATGAGAAGGACGACCCTTGATGATGGAAAAACACAAGATCCGAATATAGGGCTTGGAATAACACACGACAGGTTCTG
>JASHUQ010000060.1 GCA_030039935.1 Microcaldota archaeon | reverse complement strand
ATAGCTTTCATCCGCTATGTTGCTGTCAAACCTCAATGATTTCTTGTACTTGAATGGGCCATTTGCAATCCCATTGTAGTATTCCATAGGAGTCAGCATATCCAATGCCTTTATAGATGAGGATATCGCCTTTCTTACAGATTCTGGCCTTGTATCCTTGATTTTTACGCACTCTGATTTTTTGCCCTTTACAAGATATACTGTTACGCTGTCTCCAACGCTCGAGACCACAGAGTCTATCCTGCTGTTGAACAGCTTGACATAGGTATTCTTAGACTGAAATACTGATACTACCGCGTCGTCAACCTTGTTTCCTATTTCCTTCATTATCAATTCAGCGGGATCCATAGCATCATCTAAATATGAGCAAGGCGCTAGGCCCTCCCATTCCAACAGGAACTCCCTGCATGGGCTCCCCCTTTCCGCAGTTCCCTGGAAACATCTCGAATTCATTGTCCACCATTGAAACTGCGCCCCAGAAGTCTGTTGTCCTTGTCTCTATTGAGAAATTCTTCACAGGCTTGCCAAGCCTTCCGTTTTCAATTATATAGGCCTCGTTGCCCTGGTACTTCCCGAAGCTTCTTGTATCGTCGATATTCCACTCCATGAAGTTCTTTACATATGCGCCATTTTTTGCCTCATCAAGAAGATCGTCAAACCTGTTTGATCGATCAGATTCAAGGTATGTATTCGCCATTCTGACTATTGGTTCAACATAAACTGAGGAGCTCCTTGCAGATCCGTTGCTCTCAAGCCCGAACAAAGATGCTGTTTCCCTGTTATGGAAAAGGTTGACCTGAATTCCGTTCTTGACAAGAATCCTGTCTCTCGCCTTTACCCCTTCATCGTCATAAAGATAATAGCCTGGAAGATTGACCATAGTTGGATCATCGTGCAGGTTTACGGCGCCGCTTCCTATTTTCATCCCAAGGTTGTCTTTGGTGAGGTAGCTCAGCCCAGCCTGTGCGGCCTCCCTTCCTATTATCCTATCAGCTTCAAACGGGTGGCCGATGCTTTCATGTGTTGCTATCCCCATAATTTCTGGAGAAAGGACAATTCGCTTTATCTGGGAATTCACATTTATGCCAGTCTCAAGCAGTTTCTCCATGTTATTCGCATCGTTTACAACATCTTCTACAAGCCTCAACCTATGAAGAGAGTCTATTCCATCTGCTGCCCCTTTCTGCACCATTCTCTGCCTTGTGTTTCCGGCATGTGAAACAGCAACGTTTACGAAAGCGCCGATCTGCGGCACTGTGCACTCTATCCTTGAATTGCTTGTGTTCTCGAAATAGGTGTGCGCTCTTGAATAGTTGAAAGAGGAATATCTTGACTTTATGCACTTTGTCCTTCCTATGTCTTTATCCATCTCGAGCGCTGTGTTCTTGAGATGCTCTGCGCTTCCCTCTACCTTTTCCTTTACAATGTAGTGCATCCTGTTTGATTCTCTTTCATCCGATATCCCAACATTGCCTTGCTTCTTGAATTTCTGCATGTTCCTGAATAGCTTTGCTATGGATTCGCTTGTTGGGTTCTCAACAGAAAGAGAGTACATGTATCCTTTGTGAAGCATCCTAATCCTTATTCCAAGATCGCTGTCCTGATAGGCAAGCCTCATTGCCCCCTGTACAATCTCATAGCCAAAGCTTGTCTCTTCGCAAAGCATTGCGTCGGCATAGCTGGCTCCTGCTGCCTTTGCCTTTTCTATTGCATATGATACAAGAGAGCTGTCAAACAGCTCCTTCTCTACCATTTATGCACCGTATTGCACTGCGTTAGCCGAACAGGCCAGCAAGTCCGCTTGCGGCTTCCTCTTCGCTCTTCTTTTCAGCTTCAGAGTCTTTCTTGTGCTCAGCCTTTGGTGCGGCTCCTTGTGCAGGCGCAGAACCGGCTGGTGCAGCAGCCATCTGCATTGTTTGTGCATTCTTGATCACATCCTTTATGTTTATCCCTTTCAGCGATGCGACCATGGCCTTTGCCCTTGCTTCATCTGCAGGAAGCCCAGCAGCCTTGACTATTTCCATAAGTCGTTGCTCTGTTACCTCCTTTCCCGCTGCATCAATAAGCAGCGCCGCGTATACATACTCCATATTTTTCACCTAGCATGATTTATTCAGTTTTCAGTTCCTTTGTGTCAAACTTACCTAGAGCAGCCGCCTGTGCCGCGGCCTCTCCTATAAGTGTTTCTATTATTCCTGGCTCATAAACCTTTGTCTCTATTCCAAGGAATCTTGCTTCGCTGAATCCCTTTACCAATAATGGTTTTATTGTGTATTCATTGACTATGCCTGTTCCTATGCAAAGAGAATATGCGCTTGAAAAGCCAGATAGAATGTCAGAGAGCGTTTTCTCAGGGTTTATTGCGAGTATCTGGGTTGTAAACACTATTCCATTATCAAGGAGAACCGCGGGCTCTATTAACGCCTTGAACGGCATTGTTCCGAGTGTATGAAGTGTCTTTGCAACAATAGTGCTGATAACCTCTCCCTTCTTCACAATTACCTTGTCTTTTGCAATCACAACCTTTCCTTTCTGTATTTGAACGTCTATTCCTGCCTGTTTCAACTCTGTAACTGCGGCACCAGGCTGAAGGCTCGTTTCACCGCTTTGTATTGTTATGTCCTCTGGGGATATCTGCTTTGGCTTTGCAGCAAGCCTTATCTCATTCGCCTTGAACCCTTTGTATATCTCGAACGGGTCTTCGTTGCTTAGTATTATCGCTGATGTACCATTCATGTGCTTTGCAAGCTCCTTTGTCTTTGCATTGCTCTCAAGTATCTTTACAAGAAGGTTCCTTCTTCCAAGTATGAGCTTTACATTGCTTTTCATCTTGTTCTTAGACGCCTGAAGCAGTCTATCTGGAATCCCGTTGAGGTTTGCAACACCGACAACCTTGTACTTGCTGAGCTCTTTGCTCGATTCCTCAACAAACTTTACCTTGTCATTTTTGCTAAGCATAATATCACGCAAGTTTGAGCGGTTCGCTCATTGTCAGCTTCACGTAAACGCTCTTTATGTTCTGTTTTCCAACCTTCTTTGCAATAGTGTTGACTATTTCATCTATGTTGGCCGCGAGTTTCTGCGTTTCCATCTTTTCTGTTCCTACAACGCAGTGTATTGTTGGAAGGTACTTGCCCTTGCTTCTTAGATAGATTGAGGATCCCATTCCTCCAAGCATTCCATCAAAATTTCCTATTAATGGTTTGGGCATCTTTCCCCTTGGACCAAGGAACTGACCAAGTGACTTTGCAATCTGCGGCATGAGGCTTGGCTGAGCAACAAGCTCGTATTCAAGAAGCTCGTTCAGCTTTGTTTTGTCCTCAGCGATTGCTGTTATATCCCTTCCAGGAACTATCTTCACTCCGAATTGATTTAATTTTGCGTTTATTTTCTGGTCGTCTGAAAAAGCCATTACCTTTGTCTCCCTTCCTCTTCCATTTGGCAGCCTTACCTCAAGGTTAAGCCTGTTGTCCTGCTTTGCGAAGTCTATCCCTGAGAAGTTGATGGACAGGTCTACGCTTTGTGTAAACTTCCTTTTTCCCTTGTTAGCATCAATAAATGAGCTAAGCTTTTCAAGTTGTTCCTTTTCCATGCAATCCCTCCTGCACAATGCAGTATAGCGGGAAAAACAGACGATAATATTATAGCGAATAACTTTATAAAGGTTATTATAATCTCATATTTCAAATAATATTGCCCTGTGACGATGTACTGTCTCGATGATTGTGCGTATGATTAGGTCAAGCTAGCTGAGGGCTTTCTAGTTGTAAAAATAAGCGGATCTGGCGGGATTTCCAAAACTTTTGATTAAACATTTTTCAAAAGTTTATTTGAACCCGCAACCCCTTGGTCCGAAGCCAAGTGCGCTATCCAAGTTACGCCACAGATCCGGTATAATAAAAGAAGGAAAGCAATATATCTGTGTTGCTAGCGCCGCTTCTTTGACTTGTTCAAATCATCATCAATCTCAATTGTCTGGGCATTCATCCAGGTTATTACCGCTGTAACTTCGAATGCCATCATTACTGCTGTAAGTACTATTCCATATATGTAGTTTGCCTTGCCCAATTCGAACCCTGCCCAAACTCCGATAGGGGTCTCTGCAGCGTAGAGCATTGCTGTCAAGTATTTTTGGTAGTTTTTCGTTTTCTTAGGCATGATAATCTAGAAGCTCGTCAACCTTGCCTGTTTTATAGTGCTCATTGTCTGCCAGTATTCCCTTATGTGCGGTTTTAGGCTCTGGTTCTTCATATTCCTCTTTATTGTGTTTATTGTATAGGAATCTGCCGGATAACCAGAACCGATGTCAAGACCGAGCTCCTTTCCAATTCTGTCAATTTCCCTGTCTCTCTCAACCTTCGCTATTATGCTCGCTGCTGAAACAACAGGGTAAATAGAATCAGCCTTGTGCTGTGCAATTATCTTTGTGTACCTTATCCCCTTTTTCCTTGATCCAGAGCTTACCCCCTGTATTCTTGTTGGTCTGGTGCAAGACATGTTGACTCTTATGCCGAACTTCTCTGCAATCACATCTGGAGAGTCAAGATAAAGAGTTCCAACATCATCGCTAATCTTCTCGAAAAGCCTTGCGAAGTGGATCGCCTCAAGTTCATTGAGCGATATCCCGCTTCTCATCGCCTCGTTTATTTCCTTAGGATAAATCTTCTCGACCTTCACATCGCTCGCAATATCGTTTATCATTCCAAATAAGCTTTCACGTTTCTTCCTTGAAAGCAGCTTAGAGTCCCTCACTCCGATGTCTGCGAATTTATGCTCCACGCTGTTACTAACAGAAACCATAGCAATAACAAGGGGTCCTATAAGTGCACCCCTGCCAGCCTCGTCACCGCCACATATTATTATCTAATCACCGAAAGATGGTAAGCGATAAACTGAAGACAACAAGCGCACAAAAACTTTGATGCAATCAAAGCTCCTTCCTGTCAACCATTATGAAGTCGTTGACAGCCCTTACAGATGCGTAAGGCACCCTTACAACTCCTCCATCGAGCTTTACCTTGTTGGCTAATCCTCCATCAAGACTTGGCTCAATGAGCAAAGTTGATAATTTGCCTGTTACCTCGCTCATCTCTACATCAACGAACCTTCCTAGGTCGTATCCGTCACTTGTTACTACGCGTTTCCCTACCATTTGTTTTGCAATGATGTATTTGACCATTTCTACACCTTTAGTCGCAATAATGATTGCTACATTAACTATTAAAATCTTTAGTTTGTTCCAGTAATCCTGTTTTCTCAAAATTTTTTCATATATTGGTTATAAATAATCAATTATCCAAAACATATTTTGATTAAAATGGCAGAGATGCACTCTCAAGTAAGCATAATATTCAAGGACAAGCAGGCAAAAATCATACTCTCTCTTAAAAATCCTGGCCAGTCATGGTATATATCATCACTGGCAAAGGCGTCGAATACAACCTATGTGCATACGTGCAATTTCATTGCGTTGTGCGAAAACATAGGAATAACAACAAGCGAGAAGCACGGGAAAATAAAGGTAATAAAACTAACAGAAAAGGGATCGCAGATTGCCGAGATGATCGCAGGCATATATAATGCGATAAACGGGCAGGGAAAAGCACAGCAGCAGGTCCAAGAGCAAAAATAGTCAGTCAACAACTTCAAGAGTTGTTCTCTTCTTCACAAGATTCAATATATGCCCATAGTCTCTGTAATGGGCGCATGCGGTTAGATTGACTGTATATTCTCCGATGTCCGCCTTTCCGGTAGCATAAACATCAAGGTTCACCTCTTTTTCCTCATTCATTGCCATTTCACCCAGTCTAACCTCTCTCTCTTTTGTCAAACCCATCTGGTCAAAAGCGAGATTTTCCGGAAGACTAACAACAACAGAGGTAAGAAGAGTCTCTCCAGTCATGTTCTTCAACCTGATTCCAAGGGTGCAGGATTCCTTTCTGCTTGCATAAAGCTTATAAGGGGTCCACGACGTGAAAATTCTGTATGGAGAGCTTTTTGTCAATTCGCTTACATCTTTCTTGCCAAAAATGTTGAAGATCGCCAAATTCCCACCAATAAAGTCGCCTTTATACAAGCTCATAAATCAACTCATGCATTTTTATACTTTACTTATGAAACAAGATATGTGGACGTAAAGCCTTTTACGGGCTGGTTAATGTAATAAAAAACATTAATTGAATTAGGAGGCCAGAAAAATTATGCCGCTGAAGCATAATATAACAACACATGACGTTCTCGCAACCCAGATTCACAGACTTGCAATAAAGAACGGCGCAAGCGACCTAACCGACGACGAAAAGAGAACGAAGACAATGGGAATTATAATCGCAATCCTTTCTTCTGCCCATTCATGGCAAATACATCAGGTAATACACGAGAATCCATCCGCAATAACAAGCTCTGAGGTGCAGGATGAGGTAAGGGAGGCAATTGCAAAAAGATGGAAATCCATAACCGCTCAAGATGTAAGCGAAGTTGCAAACGAAACAATTTCTGATTCCATGTTCTCCCGTTTGCTTTCTTCTGTGATAGATCCGGATATGCAGGGTTTATTCAAGTCGGTTTGGTTTGACCTCCAGAAATATTTTGCGAAAGCGTGCGATGACATAGAAGTTTCTGACAGAAAAATGTTTGCGACAAAAACATAATAAAATAACCTCGATTTTCGCCGACAAAACAGGCAATAAAGAAAGCTTTAAAAATAAAATAATATAAAAATGAATACATTACGTTACACAAAAATTTGTAATGCTTTATAAACCTTCTTTTCAATACTTTTATCGCTTGTGGAGCTAATTGTTGGGGTCAATAAATGGCGATCAGGTTTGTCATAAAAAGAAACGGGGAACGCGTTCAGTTCGACCAGAATAAAATCATAGTTGCAATAAACAAGGCGTATTCCAATGTTTACATGGAAAGAGCTCAGGATGAAACCCTTAGAGAATCATCTGGCATTGCGAAATATGTTGTTGAAAATCTGAATTCTACAAACAAGGAAGAGCTCAATGTTGAGGATATACAGGACATAGTTGAAAAAACCCTTATGGAACACGATCCAGCTGTTGCCAAATCATATATACTATTTAGGCACAAAAGGGCAGAGGTCAGGGCTTTCAAGACATCAATAGGAATAAACGATGAAGGATTGAAGATGCCAATTAACAGCCTTATGGTCCTTGCGGCAAGGTATCTTCTAAAAGATGAGAATCTGAAAGTTGTCGAGACTCCAATGCAGCTCTTCGAAAGGGTTTCAAACGCTATTGCAAGCGTGGAGCTGAGATACGGTGCAACGCAGGAACAGGTGCAGGCATATGCGAAGGAATACTTCGACATAATGACAAAATTCAAGTTCATGCCAAGCACCCCAATTTTGATGAATGCAGGAACAGCTGGAAGCCAGCTCAGCGCCTGTTTCGTAATACCGGTAGGAGACTCTATGGAAGAGATATTCGATGCAATGAAATACGCTGCGCTAATACACAAGACTGGAGGAGGAACAGGATTTGCTTTCTCAAGGTTAAGACCGGCAAATGATACTGTCGGTTCACAAAACAGGATAGCTAGCGGTCCAATATCATTCATGAAGATATTTGACATAGCAACAGAGCAGATAAAACAGGGAGGAGTGAGAAGGGGAGCGAACATGGGAATACTAAAAGTAGATCATCCCGACATCCTTGATTTCATAATGCTCAAAGAGCACGAGGGAACAATGAGGAACTTCAACATCTCTGTTGCAATAACAGAAGAGTTCATGAACGCACTCAAGAGCAACGCAGATTACAAGCTCATAAATCCGAGAAACAAGAAGGCTGTTGGAAGGCTTAATGCAAGGGCTGTATGGAACCTGATAGTTACAATGGCATGGAAGACTGGAGATCCAGGTCTTGTGTTCATTGACAGAATGAACTCAAGCTTCTCAAACCCTGTTCCATCATATGGTCCTATAGAGGCAACAAATCCTTGCGTTACTGGAGATACAATGATAAGCACAGCATATGGAATGTATACTGCTGAGGAACTTGAGGCAACAAGATCTCCACATATGCTAATAGTAGATAAAAGATTCGGCGCAGGAGAGAAGGCGATATCATCTCCAGTTGTATTAACAGGAGTAAAACAAGTTGTTAGGCTTACAACAAAAGAGGGATTCATAATCAAGCTTACAAAAGACCACAAGGTTTACAGCGAAGAAAGAGGTTGGGTAGAGACAGGATCATTGAAGAAGTATGAAAAGATTAGAATGGCAAGTAATGGAGAAGCATTCAGCATTGAAGGAAGTGCAGAAGAGGGAAGAGTTCTGGGATGGCTTATAGGTGATGGTCACATTAACACATGTAATGTTAACAAAAAAGCAGCTTTATCTTTCTACGGAGAAGATAGGGAACTTGCAGAGCAGTTTGCCAGCGATGTTAACAGGGTA
The DNA here is from genome assembly GCA_030039935.1 of Microcaldota archaeon. Classification (GTDB taxonomy): domain Archaea; phylum Micrarchaeota; class Micrarchaeia; order Micrarchaeales; family Micrarchaeaceae; genus JAJZAB01. The sequence goes on along the minus strand of JASHUQ010000060.1, from coordinate 4,642 downwards.
ATTAGGCCATCAGAATCGTTTAATCATATTAATGAAGTAGGGATCATTACAGTACAAAAACGGTCACTTAAAGTAATAGAATCTGAAAGACTAAGGGAATTTGCTTTGAGTTATGGCCTTGGCAAAGAAAAGCTTATGGTGCCTAAAAAGGTATTCAATGGATCTTGGCCGCTACAGAAAGGGTTCCTACAGGCGCTATTCGAAGCAGATGGTACGGTAGGAGTGCAGGACAAATCAAGAAAAGCGGTAAGACTTACTTCAATAAGCGAGCGTTTGCTTACAGATGTGCAGTTGCTGCTTCTTAATTTTGGAGTTTTCAGCAAAATCTACAGGAATAGAAAGAAAGCAGGTAAGAAAATGATGCCAGGTCCAGACAGAAATCCAAAAATGTATAATGTAAAGGATGTGCATGAATTGTCTATAGATGGCGCAAACCTTATTGCATTCAACAGCAAGATTGGCTTCCTTTCTGCGCGTAAAAACAGAAAACTTGCAGATGCGCTGAACAGTTATACACGAGGACCCTACGAAGAATATTTTGTTGCTAGAGTAGAAAAAATTGAGGAGCTAGGAGAAGAGAAGGTATACGATCTAACAGAAAAAGTAACTCATTCATTTATAGCAAACGGCTTTGTCATTAGTAATTGCGGAGAACAGGCTCTCGGGCCATTCGATGCTTGCAATCTAGGGGCAATAAACCTGGCAATGATGGTCAAGAGAACAGATGGACACTTTGAGGTTGACTGGGACGAGCTGAAAAGGATGACAAGGCTTTGCGTAAGGTTCCTTGACAATGTCATAGATGCTAATAAGTATCCGCTTAAGCAAATATCAGATGTTGTCCTTGCTACAAGAAGGATAGGGCTTGGAGTCATGGGCTGGGCAGACATGCTTATAAAGCTCGGAATAAGGTACAACAGCAATGAGGCGCTTCTTCTTGGAGAACAGGTAATGGGGTTCATAACAGAGCAGGGAAGAAAGATGAGCCAGGAACTTGCAGAGCAGAGAGGGCCGTTCCCATCGTTCAAAGAGAGCGTCTGGTACAAACTGGGATACAAGCCATTGAGAAATTCAACAATAACAACTGTAGCGCCTACAGGAACAACAAGCATAATATGTGGAGGAACATCACAGGGAATAGAGCCGATATTTGCCACTGTTTATCTTAGGAATGTGCACTCAACATTGGGTTATGATCTAATAGAGGTAAACAACGAATTCGAAAGAAGGTCATTGGAGCAAGGGTATTACTCTGAGGAACTGATGAGAAGCCTTGCAGGCAAGGTATCTATACAAGATGTAGAGCAGATACCATTGGAAGAGAGAAAGCTCTTTGTTACAGCTTATGATATAAGTCCTGAGTGGCACGTCAAGATGCAGGCTGCATTCCAGAAGCATCTTGACAATTCTGTATCAAAGACAATTAATTTCCCGAACTGGGCCACTCCGCAAGACATAGAGGCTGCATACAAGTTATCATACGATCTCGGATGCAAGGGAATTACTGTTTATAGAGATGGAAGCAAGAACGTTCAGATACTTCAGGCTGTTGAAAAGAACCCGCAGCAGCAGATGCAAACGTTCACAGATGTTAAGAATAAGCACAAGGAGCAGAACGAGACAAACGGAATAACGATGGCCGCTGTTAGAGAGGGAGCGGCTAGTTATGTAATGTCATCAAAGAGCGAATCAAAGTGTCCGGAGTGCGGAACAGTAATGATAGCGGCGTCTGGATGTTTTACTTGTCCAAAGTGCAGCCACAGCGAATGCGGCTGATTACTCTTGTGCTCAAATGCGATTTGCAGGTATCTTTCTAAAAGGCAGCTTTCTAAAATCTTCTTGATCAGAGCCCCTTTCCAATGCAAAGACCCTATCTTCTTCCTCTTCCCTTTGGTTTTGTTCTCTGCTTTTCTCCAAATCTCGTTCTATAATCTCTAAATGCTCAAATGCGAAATCTATGTTTCTTGTAAAGTCAACAGCGTTATAGATTATCCCATCAAGAACCTCTTTTATCTCATGTTCTTCATCGTCTTCTAACAATTCATCCGCTACAACAGTTAATCTTTCTAAAAAGTTTGCCACTGTTCTATCTGTCTTTTTACTAACAAGAAAACCAGGAAGCATTCTCTTCATATAAATCTTATCTGCTATTTTCCCAATGCTATGCAAAAATCCTATCATAACATTTAAGTTGTCAATAACCTCTTCAGAACCCAATCTTCCTGCCGTGCCAAGAATACGAGAAATTACAACACGCGAATCTGCTTTCTCCATTTCGCAGGCTCTGCGTATATTGTCAATGGCGTCAACGGCCTGGCTTATAGGAAGCTCCATGCCATCGCAAAGTTTGTCTTTGAACAGCGCGACAAACTTGCTTGTTACATCAGGACCACATCTATCCCTAAATTTATCAGCATCGTTGTGCGTGTCTTTCAGGACCTCTTCCAAGCCTATCTCTTTTGTTATAGACATAATATCATCTAATTAAAGCGGCAGCAGAATTGCTCGGTACGCCTCCGCTTATTCTACCGCTTTCTACACGGTTTAGTTCTTGCCGCACTTGCTCTAGTTCTTCTTTAGATTTTCCACTCTTGCCAGCATAGCGCATTGCAGTATCAAACCATAATTCAAGTTCAGAACGGCTAGATTTGCCATCCTTGGACTTCCTTTCAAGTTCCCGTTCTGCATATTCAAATGCTTTATTGTAGCAATCTTCTATTTTGTCTGAATATTCTATTATATCAGTAGCAGATGGCATCATTATCTCCAATTTTTTCTCCAATATGGACGCAGAAACAGCCCATCTCAAAGATAGGTATGAATAGTACTCCCCATGGTCTTCTGTGCCTATTGCCTCAAGCCTTTTATTTGCCCTATCAAGCAGTTCAAGCACGTAAGGTAGAGTATCAACTTCAAACTGCTTAAAAATAGGATTTATAGCAAGTACTAGCTGGTCCGCAATGCCGCTAAGAAACTCAGCCTCTTTTATATAAAAGTTGGGCTGGTGTTCGCCTTCTTTTTGCGATTCCACCCTTTGATGCACTCTTCCTTCTATCGCTTTGACTATTCGTCCAAATTCTTCCTCAGCCAAATCCGCAAATGGTTTTTTATCTGCACCGATATTTGCTTTTCTAATATTAAATTCCCATCCTTTCAAGGTTGCAACTATCCCGCTCACTCTTTCGAAATCTTCCCTCCATGCTGTTCTTCTTGTACTTATGTCACTTACAGTTACACTAGGCATAATTTCACAGGAAGAGCTAAGCTTTATTAGATATTTATACTTTTGTAAGTATCCTGCAGCTGTCTTTCTCGACAATCACTTCGAGTTCGGCCTGAGAGACAAGTCCTTTTCCAACCTCTATCAAAGTTGGATGTCTGGTAAGCCCGCCATTTCTTGAAAGCTCTGCAATCCCGGCATATAACCCGAATCTTGAGCCAACAACATTTGAAAGCCATCTTACTGCGAAAGGCTCATGCGAATAGCTTTTCTTTATCTCTTCCTGTATCTGCCTCGCCTCTCTCATTCTTACATTAACCTCAACATCAAAGCTGTAGATGTCGCATATGTCGCTCTCTGTTACAAGCCCCTTCCCATTTGTCGCGAACGGCTCTATTGCAACAGTCATATTCTCTTCAAGCTTTGTTTCATCGCCATTGTCATAGTTAGGAATGAATATATCAGAATGCAGCTCATGGGTCTTGACGCTATGGCCTCCCAAATTTCTTATTGGCACAAATCCCTTTGACAATATTGTCCTCTCTATCTCTTTTCCTATGCTCCTTACCTCTACACCGCTTTTTATCACAGACAATGCGTTTTGGAGCGCATCGTTCACTGCCTCTATGAGCTTCTGGTTGTTATGCGAGAGATCAACAGTCAAAGCGCAGTCTCCCAATATTCCATTCTTTTCCGCTCCAAAATCCACCTTTACCAAATCGTGCTCTCCGAACACTGTTTCATCGTCAACAGATGGGGTGTAATGCGCCGCCTGCATTCCTATAGATAGATTTAATGGAAAGGCTGCCCCGTATCCGTTCTCTTTCAGGAAGCCTTCTGCATGCTTTGCAACATCAGAGAGCCTTGCGCCAACCTTTACCATGTCCCTTGCCTTTATGAGCGCCTTGTAAGACATCGCTCCAACCTCATTTATAAGATTGATGTCATTCTTTTCCTCTTTTTTCTCTTCCATAATATCACAGCTTCTTCTGCGAGCCTATGCCGCTCAGTTCATCTTCGCTTAGGTTCAATTCCTTTAATATCCTCATTGTTGCAGGTATTACCTGATTGTTAATATAATACTCTGCATCATAATCCTTTGCGAATTCCTCAAGTTCGGCCTTGTCAGACACCAGCGTGCCGTGCTTTGTTATAACATAGCTTATCACAGCGTGTTCCAAATCTTCCTTTTTCTTTAGTCCTTTCTGCACCGCCTTCTTTGCAGCCCCTAATTCTGGAGACTTTGCATCATAGCTGTCTATATTCTTTCTCAATTGGGTGTTTATCGCCAGCTCGCTCATTTTTACCTTGCCGGACCTCAAATCCCTCACAACATCCTTTACTATGTTTGCAGCCTTTTCAACGCTTCCCTCTTGTAGAATGGTTTCAAGCACTCTCTTCTGGGTTTCCCTTGCAATCTTT
>JASHUQ010000059.1 GCA_030039935.1 Microcaldota archaeon | reverse complement strand
TTGAAAGGAGTTTCAAAGAAGAAGAGGAATATGCTGAGAAGTATGGCTTCAAGATAAAGAATAAATGCGAACTGCGCAGCCCTCTCTTTCTCTGTATGATACAAGAGATTCCTTGTTTTCCTCGCTTTCATATCTCCCTTGTAATCCCTTATCATTCCGTGGACTTCGCGCGCCACCCCGCTCAGGAATATTATTATCGATATGATTATTATGCTGGTATAGAGATGTGTTGACTCGACAAAATCTCCGAATATGAACGGTATTGCCATCGACAATCCTATATACACATTGCCGAGAAGAACCATGTCCTTCATTCTATAGCTATAAAGCATTGCGAGAGCTCCGAATATAAGAGCTATGAAAAATGCATAGAGGTTTATGAAGACAGAAGATATTATTCCTATAAATAGGCATACGAGGGATATCGCAAGCGCGCTTTTTTTCGATATTTCCCCAGAGACAATGGGCCTGTCTGTCCTTTTGTTGGCCTTGTCTGATCCGACATCAAAATAGTCGTTTATTGAAAATGATGCCATGCTTATGAAGATTGGGACAATGATGCTAAGTGCAAGCTTTGCAACAGAGGGAATACCACCAGATATGAGCTCTGCGGCTATAACAGCTATAACAAGCATGAAACTGTGCTCAATTCTTGTAAGCCTGAAGAATGCCCCAATCTTTGACATATAACCAAAACTTTTAAAATAAATAACACTATATACCTTTAAGTGTTTGGTTGTCAAAATCGCGCAGCGTTCTTAAGAAAAGCCAGAGGCCGCAGTCCGCACTAGAGCTTATTACAACATATTCGTGGGCATTCCTGATTCTTGCACTTGTAATAGCTGTTGTTTTCATTCTAATAGGGACAAGGCCAGCATCCGGGTACCTTGCATCGCAGTGCAGCATACAGCCGCTGCTTCCGTGCACCCAATCGATAATAACAACATACAACAGCATTGTGCCTATAAAATACACAGTCCTTTTCATAAACAATGTTGCGCCTGCGTTGTTTTTCCCTGTTAACTCCTTTGTTGTTACAACATCAGGAATAGGAAAATCCGGCACGAACAGCTTCAAGGGTAACTGCACTCCCCAGTTCGCATTAGAGGGGGATGAGGTTGTATGCGCAGCTGCGATTTCCGGAACTCTTATCTCTTCTGTAGGTTCTTCTGTTACAACAGATTTCAACACAACTTATGAGATATGCAGCACAGCAAACCAGATAAATTGCCCGACCTCTTTATACACATCCAGCGGGTTTTCACAGCAGGACGTGCAGCCAGCTTCCTCAATATTCTACAAACTCAAGCTTGCGTCAAGTCCAAACAGCATTATAGTTATAGACGATCAAAGGTACACTACCGGACAGTATGTTCTTCTTCAATCTGGCAACTATGTTGTATACTCTGTCGCCCCATCGGGATACATGTTTGCGTCGTGGAGCGCGACCCCAGGAGCAAGTGTATTATCATCAAATTCAATAAACACAACAGCTACGATTTCCTATAATGGAATACTTACAGTCAATTTTGTTATGGGAGGGACAACGACTACAACTGTTTCGGGATCCGCGTGCACATGCGGAGGCACATACGTTTCTTGCGGAGGGATACAGGAATGCACAGGATGCCCAGGATCGTGCCCAGCAACATCATCTCTATGCCCGTTCGGCCAGCACAGCTACATTTGCATGACTACATCAACGTCTACATCATCAACTTCGACATCATCAACCTCATCATCATCAACCACATCCCCAACAACTACATCGACAACCACATCTACGTCTACAAGCACAACAACAATAAATCCATGTTTGCAATACGACTTTAGTTCGAATACTATACTAACAAGCGACATAGTCACAACTTGTAATGTCATTGTAGAGTCAGGAGTCACTCTCACCACAGATGAATACAGCATAATTACCAGCGGAAGTCTCACAATTAATGGCTTGATAACTACTAGTATAGATCAAATATCTGGCGGAGCCGGTAGCGAATGGAACGCTGCGCCTGGAGAGTCAGCGCCCAATTCATACGGCGGTTCTGGAGGTGCAGGTGGTGGTGGTATTGTGTTTACAGTGGCGGATCCAAGTGGAACAGAAACTTATGGAGGAACATGGGGCGGTAACGGAGGAAATACACTTGTTCTTGGAGGAACTGCTACGAACGGATATAGCGGTTGCGGTCTGCCATATGATTCTTCTCCTCCATGCCCACCATTTAATGGAGCAACTCCAAACACTCCAACACTTAACAATCCAACTATACAAACATGGTATGGGTCAGGAAATGGAGCAATCCAGCCTTATCTAGAAGGTGCAGCCGGCGGAGGCGGCGGGGGAGCTAGCACTGGTAGCAGTGGTACTTCTTATGGCAGCGGTGCAAACGGCGCAGCCGGCGGTTATGGATTATATATACAAGCATATTCTATAACATTCAATAATGCAGGAAGTATAACTACAACAGGAGGTACTGGATCAAACGCCAATGATCCTTCAAATAACTGTATAGCAGGAGATTACTCAGGTTCTCTTTGTTCAGACGGCGGAGGCGGCGGAGGAGGTGGAGGGACTGTAATACTAGCTGTGGAAACTAATGTTATGAATGAAAATGTAATTACATCTGGAGGCGCCGGAGGCCTATACGCCAGTATCGGTGTAGCATTTCCTTATTCTGATGGTAGTCCTGGCGGAGCCGGAGCTACAATAATATATCAGTACACAACTCCTCCAATAACACCATAATAAAGCCAATGCAGAATAAATAGTAAGATATTAATATCGGATATTGCGTTTATTATATAGCGATAAAATGGTAGCTACAAAAAATATGAAATCGAATTTAATCGATGTAAGAGAAAGTCATCTATTAAGAAAAAACTCTGAAGGATTAGCATTGGTTGCCGGAGGCGTAGCAGCGCTAGGAGTTGGCATTGCAGAATTCAATGAGACAAGCACATCTTATACAAATGTATGGAATGGCGTTGCAATATTCGAAGTGAATGGACTTGGAGCCAACGTCCAGACATATCAGAATCCACCTTTCAGTATACAAAGCAGTAGTCCATCAGACAGTGGCATAGAAACATTGTCTGTATATTATAACGGAAAGGAAATCGGCACCTTTACAGAAAACCTTTCAAATCTAAAAACTGAACAAATCCATTTTGGAAACCAAGTATTCACCTACGCTCCAACTCAGCACTCTTCAGTTAATATTACATCGGCAGATGTTAGTTCTGCTGTTGCAAACGTAAGCACTGTGCATCCAATGTGGACAGAGATGGCAATGGTTCTTGGAGCTGTTGCGGTCGTTGCTGGCTCAGTCATATTAATAAGAGGATGGATAAAGAACAGAAATCTGAGAAGAAGGGCAAGCGCAGCGTAAATACGTAGCAAGCTTGTTTATTCTCTATTCCTTTTCACTTGAAACCATAGCTTTGCATCATGAAAAGGAATATATACTTAGCGTTAATAGTATAACTCTGGGATTTGCTCTGTTTTATATTAAAAAGGATGCTACATGATGGGTAACAAAAAGAAGGGGAAACGTTCGCAGGCTTCTCTCGAATATCTTATAACATATAGCTGGGCACTGCTTCTTCTTGTGATACTTGTGGCATTCATATACTACTATGTTGTAGTGCCAAAAGCGCTCACACCAGCGGAATGCTCGTTCTCTTTTGGAATATCCTGTCAGGCTGTCATAGTTGCTACAAATACACAGACACATGCGACGTCTCTTGCAGTGCTGATAGTCAACGTGCAGCCATACCCTCTAAAAAACCCTTTTTTCTACGTGAATTTAAATGGAGTGAATACATCGGCAACTCCATGCAGTCCTAACTTCATTTTCCCTGGAGGGGATATAACCTGTCAATTGCTGCTTCCCACAAGCTCTGCGCTAGGCGATTTCATTGCCGGAGCAACGTATCTAGATGTGTCAAACTGCGGATTGGCTATCAATTCGAGCAATGCATCATCATGCAATTCAGTTCCTTCACAGACATATGTTGGAGGATTCACAGCGCATACGCAGATAGCATTGGCTCCAAATCCAACAATAACGCTCTCTGGCAGCAATGACGGTTCATCAGTTCCTGTAGGAACAGTTGTAGACCTAAATGCTACGGTTTATTTGTATGGATATCCGTTAAAAGGAGCAACAATAAACTTCTCTGACAATTCAAAAATACCGTTTTTGCAGCCAAAGTTCGCTACTACAAGCTCTT
>JASHUQ010000058.1 GCA_030039935.1 Microcaldota archaeon | reverse complement strand
AAGGAGCTTTTTGACAAAGAGGGAGTATGATAAACTTGTCAAATTCTTCAACAAGAAGGCAAAGCAGGTAAAACACGATTTTCAGGAAACACACTATCTTGACCTTGTGCATGATCTTAGGATACAGCAGAACAAGTTCTATTCAAAGGTTTGGATGAAAAAGGGGAAGATGCACAAGGAGTTCAGGGAAGAACTTGAGATAATACTTCCGAGAAAAGACTTCAAGAAGTTGCAGAGCCTGTTCTCCGATCTTGGCTATGACACAAAGGTAAAGTGGCTCAGGAAGCGCATAGACTATATTTGGAAAGGAATCACCGTATCGCTCGACTATTCAAAAGGCTACGGCTACATAATAGAACTCGAGAAAATGGTAACAAATCCAAAGAACAAAAAGGCGGCGCTCAAAATGCTGAACAAGGCAATGAAGGAGCTTGGGATAAAGCAAACCTCAAAATCTACATTTGACAAGAAGCTAAGGTACTATGAAAAGCACTGGAAGAAACTGATTGGAATGTAGTGCTTTGCATGGATTACACTATACTTGGCCTTGCCGCAGGAACACTAACAACTGTTGCATATCTTCCTCAATTGATAAAAGTCTTATACACAAAGAGAACGCGAGACCTTTCCCTGATCTGGCTCGTAATACTTGGGGTTGGAATACTCGTCTGGTTCATTTACGGACTGCTTGTTAATTCTATTCCGCTTATCTTCGGCAATTTCTTCATCTTGATAATGATCAGCGTAATACTATTCTACAAGATAAGGAATATGGAGCATCATTCACTTTAGCGATGAGTCGAATATCTCCCTTGTTTTCCTTGTTCCTATCGCCAGAACAAGCTTCCCGAATCTAGGGCCGCTGGGCTTGCCTATAAGAACATGGTACAGTTCCTGGAACAGCTCATCAGGCTTTACTTTATTCTCTTCTGCGACAGAATAGACAAGGTTGTGCACTTCAAGAGCATCCATGTTCTCTTTTAATTTTTCATTGAATGAATTGACAAGCTCCTTTCTTTTTGCCTTGTGCGGATTGAGCGCAAAGTTGTATCTTTCTGGTGCGTATTTCCTTGCAAGCCACTCCTCTATGTATGGAGCAAGGTATTCCACTCCATCTTTATCATCTAGAAGCTCTCCCACCTTCTTCCAATTTCTGTGTATCTGATAGTAAGTGAGAATGTCTACGAACTTTGCCCTCCATCTCAGCCTTTTTATCACAAGGTTGAATGCCAATGCTCTTTTTTTGTCTGCTCTTGATTCCGGGTTCTTTGTTGCTGAAATCCTTTCTATCTCATCATATACGAGCATTAGGCTGTCACCGCTTGGCTTTATGTCCTTGTCTTGAGGAAGGTCTGGCTCTACAAGCATGTATTCTATCACTTCAGGAGGAATCAGCTTTATGAGGTCACGCGCGCCCATCCCTGTTCCCTTTGATTTTGAATATTTTTTCCCATCAAAAAGTATGAACCCGAATTTGAATGGAACGGGAGGATCTCTTTCAAAAATAACTCTATGTACCATAACTTCTGTATCGTAGCTTCCCCCTTTTGTGAAGTGGTCCTTTCCTCCTCCTTCTGCACTTGTATTGAATATAACCTGCCAGGTTGGCCAGTGCAACCGCCATTGCAGCTTGTATTCGTGGTCGCCTATTTTTGCCTTTCCCTTGTATCCGCATCCCTTAGTATACCCAACATCAACATCATCAATGTATTCATATGAATCTGAATCGTGCCACGTCACCCTTGTTGTAGCTATCTTTCCGCATTTTCCGCATATGGGCATTATCGGGCTCCAGTCCTTCATCTCCTCTACTTTCCTGAATGATGTTTCAGCGACTATCTTTTTAGCGTCGTATTCCCTTTCAAGGAAGAGCCTTGCAAACGGGTCGAATTTTCCAGAATCATAGGTTTCATTTATTGGTATGACATTAACCTTCAATCGCATCTTTTTCATTATATCTTGGGCATCGGAAAGGTAATGCTCCCCGATGGATTTGTGGCAGCGCATAGGGTCTGGAACCCTTACAAGAGGAACGCCAAGATATGGATTAAGCTCGTTTGAGTATTTCTCAAGATCTAGCGGTATGCTGTCAAACGCATCGAGTATGTCTCCTATGAAGTGGAACTCTGATTTATGGCCAAGATCGAGAAGCTTCTCATGGAGAACAGCAGGATAAAGGAACTCGCAGACAGTTCCGAGATGCGTTGGCCCGCTTGTTGTCAACCCTCCAGTTATCACAAATGGGGGTTTCTTTGTTTTTAGTATCTCATCTACAATAGAGTCTGTCCAGTGCCTTGTCAACTCCCTCCTTTGATGCTCCGTATTGCCATCTTTTTTCGGGTCTTTTCTAGGCATGGTTACACTCATCTTATCTGAGCTTATATACTATACAAGGCAAATTTTAAGCTTTCTGTATATGCAGAAAGACAGCGCAGTAGCTGGCAATATGTACTCAATGGTAAAATTAGTCTATTATTCAGGTAGAGAATCCATAGATTCTGTTATATCCCCAATACTTGTTTGCGACCTTATTCCTCCTGATCTGAGCTCTGCTTTGCTGACTAGCGCCTCATCTCCAGCTTGTGAGCGATGCAAACCCGGATTTATTTCTATGCCATTTGATTTAACTGCAGCATCACGTCGCCTCAAAGGTCTTAGTGCGCTTTCGTCGTTCTTCCTTTTGCTTTGTTTAGACGTCATAAAATCATAATTTCACTAGTTGATATGATATATAAAGTTTGCGCAGTATACGTTTTAAGACGTTTTATCTCTATTCCAATATCCTGTAGAGCTTCTTGTTATTTCTACCTGCAACTAGTGATGGCTAGAAAAGGAATTCGACCAAAACATAGAAATATCTGAATAAATAGTGGTATTGTAGTTATTTGTTCTGTGGTCACATGGTAAGTGCATTAACGCCTAAAAAAATTGAGACTATAACAGAGGAACGAGATTTGATTTATCCAAGAACATCAATAGGAAATGGCAATGTGATGCAAATTGGCGAAGAGGCTGCTTGGCTCAAATTGGATAGGGTTGTGCTTATCACTACTAGTGGTTTTACAGACAGAGATGGTGGGATAGTTAGCCTACTATATAGAAAAGGAATAGAGGTAAACGTGTTCAATGAGGTAGAACCAGAACCATCAGTTGCAACAGCAGAAAAGGCACTTTCTTTTGTAAAAGAAAATTGGCGTGGAGATACGATAGGAGTAATTGGCATCGGAGGAGGGAGCGCTCTTGATGTTGCAAAAGCGGTAGCTGCGGCAGCCACAAATGGCGGTTTGGCTGCTTGTAAAGGTATCAGCAAAATAAGTGCCTCTACTCTTCCATTGATCCTTGTTCCAACCACATCAGGAACAGGCTCAGAAGCCACACCAGTTTCTGTGCTTATAGATTCTGAAAGAAAGAAGTTTGTCATATATAGCAAACACCTGCTTCCTAATCTTGCCATTGTAGATCCAGAATTGACTTACACAATGCCGGAAGATGTTACGGTATATTCTGGAATGGATGCTATGTGTCACGCGGTTGAATCATATCTATCAGTAAATGCAAACCATTTTAGTGAAGCTACATCTCTTGCTGCAGCGGGCCTTATGTCAGACGCAATTGTTGGAGTTAAAGTTAATCCAAATGACAGAATTGCAAGGTATAACATGTCTTTGGGGTCTCATTTTGCTGGCGCAGCAATGACAAACAGCGGCTGTATAATAGATGGTTGCCCAATAGCAGGAGCTGGAATAACACACGCGATTGGACTTGCAACTGGAGCAAGATATAGAATACCACATGGACTTTCCGTAGGTATGGTGCTGCCTTATGCAATGGACTCATTAAAAGATACATCAGAAACAAAATTGAAGCTTTTAGGCGAAGCGTTTGGTGCAGGCCAAAGCGCAAACGGTGCAATTGCGAGAATGTTTGGAATAATGGATGATATAGAAATGCCAAGAACTGTTCTTGAATATCTAAGAAAGAAAGATGAAACTGCAAAAATAGATGTGCAGGCCGATATTCAAGGATTGGTTGATGATGCATTTGCTGCCCAAAGGCTTCTTGCAAATTGTTCAAGAAAAATAGGAAAAGAGGATCTTAGAGGGATTATAGAAAGAATATTGTGCTGATTGATGATTCTATGGACGTGCAAGCCCCAGCTGTTGTCAAACTTTTCGGCGAACATGCTGTAGTATATGACAAGCTTTCTGTCGCAGCAGCGGTAAACCTTGTT
>JASHUQ010000057.1 GCA_030039935.1 Microcaldota archaeon | reverse complement strand
AGTTATCTCTGTAAAAGGTTTAACAAGCTGCGGCACAATAAGTGATTCTGGCACATATTCGCTAAGTTCTAATATCAAGACATACTCTGCATCTGGCTCGTGCATAAACATAACAGCAAGCAATGTTGACATAAACTGCAACAACTACGCAATCATAGGCTCTGGCCCATATTCTGGTGTAGGGCCATTCAGCTATGGATTCCTGGTTAGCTCGAGCAATGTCAAAATAACAGACTGTTCTGTAAGGAACTTTTCTTATGGGGTTTTTGCCCAGCCATCCTCAAATCTTAACATATCAAACGACAATATTTCCTTCAATTACATTTCAAACATATACCTAGGAAACGTGCAGGGCAGCGTTGTATCAAACAACAGGCTAATGCGGGCAACCAGCTCACAGGGCTCAATAGACATAACAAATAACTCATCAAACAACAAAATAAGCAACAACACGGTTCTCTACAATGTTGATACCGGAATATTCATAAACTCGAGCGGAAACCAGTTCATTGACAACTATGTAAATGGATCGAGGTCTGCGTTCTTATGCACTCCTTACGGAGGTCTTACAAAAAGCAACATAGGAATTGCAAACAGCTGCCTCAACAACACTGGCTGCGCATTCCTCACATGTCAAGGGACCAACACCCCGCCCAACCTTTCAAGCCTTATATTGTCTTCATCTAGCGTAGGCGGATGCGGCTCAATAGAGAATCCAGGAACATACACACTATCTGGAAGCATAAACATGGACGAATTCCTAAATGTTTCTGGAGCGCTGAGCAGCGGCGTTTCCTGCATATACATAAAATCGAACAATGTGCTTCTAAACTGCAACAACAACTACATAACAAACGCAACAACGGCTATTACATCCTCATTTACTTCCAACATCACAGTTGAAAACTGCAGAATCTCCACCGCAAACATCGGGATATACTTTGGCAATGTTACAGATTCGCACATAAACAATGTTACAATAACGAACTCAATATCCGGAATACAGCTCAACAGCTCTGACACTGACTTTATAACAAACTCAACTACCAACAAGAACTACTTTGGCATCTCTGCAATAAACTCATCTTTTGACTCTATAAACAGGTTTACATCAAACGACAACGCATACGGGATATACATGCAAAGCTCGCTTGGAAATGCGTTCAATTCCGGGAGCGCGCTCAACAACACCCAGTACGATGTGTATGCCTCGCAAGACTCTGCAAATACCACTGACAATCTTATGGTCACAACAACATGCTATCTCACAGATGCGGTTTGGGCCCCGTGCACGAACCACGTAACTCCAAATCTTTTATACCATCCTATATCGAGCTGCACAGGAATAGACAGTTCTGGGAACTATTCTCTATCTAGCTCTGTTTCCACAACAGGAAAGACATGCTTTGACATATCAGCAAGCAATGTCAGGCTCAACTGCAACAACAATACAATAACTGCAACCGTACCAATAAATGCCGGGCCTGCAATAACAGCGTATAACGCCAAGAACGTAACTGTAAACAAATGCAACATAATAAACTTCAAGCAAGGGGTTGTTGCCAGCAATATAATAGGAATGAGCATCTACAATGTCACAGACACAAACTCGAACTATGCGTTCAACCTCAGTGATGTGGACTTTGCGAACATATGGTACAACAATGCGATAAGCATATCAAACAGCAGCATACTTCTTTCAAATGTCTACAACGGAACAATCGCGTACAACAACGCAACATATCAGTCTGGAACGTCAACCGCAATAATGATAAAGGACTCAAGGTTTAACCTGATAATGAATAACAGCGTGGACGATGATAATGTCGGAATCTCTCTGATTGGCAATTCGCAGAACAACACAATATTCAACAATACTGTATACGGACAGGGAACCGACTATTCCTGCTCATCTCAGAATAATGGGCTTCTTTCAGAAAACGATGGCATAAACTATGGATCCACAAAATCAGGATGCCACTGGCTCGCTGTCATAACTCCATTGTCATCAATCCCGTGCACGACCACAATTGGGGCGCAGGCTTTCAGCCTCACCTCTGATTATGTCTATAATTCTGGAGGAATATGCTTCAGCGTCTACGACAATGGAACAACACTCAATTGCAACGGCCACACAATAATAGCAACAAACAACGGAACTCTCATAGCGTTCTACGGTGCCGCAAATCCATATGTGGAGAACTGCTTCATAAAAGGGTTCACCAATCCTATAATGTCCATTAATTCCAGCGCGAAAATACTCAATAACACCATATTCGTGAACAAAAATGCAATGCCTGGAAGCTCTGCTATCTATGTTTCCAGAGGGAGGAACATCCTCGTGCAGTACAACAATGTTTCAGACCCATACTATGGAATAACCTTTGCAAACACAAACTACGACAATATCTTGGACAACAATGTATACGGAGGAATTGCTGCATATCTAATAACAAATACTACTGGCACAGAAATACAAGGGATAAACTCGTCTAGGCAAAGCGGCATAGGAATAGTCCTGAATAACTCGATGACCAACTCGTTCAAGGACAACA
>JASHUQ010000056.1 GCA_030039935.1 Microcaldota archaeon | reverse complement strand
ATAAACCACACTTATGTAGCATTAACAATTGAGTTTGTCGTTACATTTGTCAGGAGATGTGTGGAAGCTACAGCCAATGAGGTCGAGGCCACGCTGAGTATACCAACAACAATGGCCCCTATTATCACGTTTATTGCTGTTGTGTGGAAATTTGCCCTCTTATCTGGTGGCATTATCTGACCCAAAGCGTAAAATATACCAGCTATTACAAAAAGAACAGCGCTAAGTATCGGACCAACCTGCGACAAAACAAATTTTATGAAATTTAGCTGGCTTACGATCTGAAATCCAATGGAAGCTGCATTTGAAGTATTCATTAAATAGAAAATTGTTGCAAGCGGCAGTGCAACATATTTAACATAACTGAGCACTCTCATGTCTAATCTATATAAATTGTTTAATTTTCCAACCGCCATAAAATCCACAGCTATATTTTACTAAAGTAAACATATTTTATAATGATAAATATTTAAGTCTTATGGTAAAACGTAAATAGCGGCATTCTGTAGGTAAAAGATAATTATTGCTTTGCCAATACTTTTGTATTATCGATGCCAATCTTATCAAAATCTATAATTCTATTTCTTCTAGATTCCTCATCTCTAGAGAGAAGAATGACACGGCTTGGCATATGCTCTGCGGTAACAATATACCCAGTTATACTTGAAATGGTTTTGGCAAATTCCCTTATTTCATCATGATTTGGCATGCTCTGCAGTTCCAATCCCCTTTGCTGCTCTCTTGCTCCTCCGACAAAAGAGAACCCCTTTACCTCTACATAATTGGGCATTGCAAGCCTTATCAATTCAGAATAGCCTTCTGGGTTGTGCATGTTCAATCCCTTTACAAGCGTCATTCTAAGTACAGTCCTTGTCTTAATGCTTTTCATTGTTGACAAAGCACCCCTGAACCTTTCCCAGCAATTTGGTATCTTTGACCTTACAACCTTTTCATATGTTTCCTTGTCAGGAGCCTGCAATGATATGTATAGCTGTGTTGGCAGGGTATCTAGCCTTTCAAGCGCCTCTGGAAGAGTCCCATTATGAACAAGGAATGTGCTTATACCTCTCTTGTGGAATTCTCTAATCAATGCACTCATTCTTGGGTAGAACATGGGCTCGCCAGTAAGGCTCAGTGCAACATGCCTAGGCATGTTTGCCTCTTCCCATCTTTTTCTCTTTAAATCGTTGTCTGCAACAGATTTGTATCCGCTGACTATCCTCCTTTGCTCTTTTATCATGTTTTCAACGATGAACTCTGGTTCATCCCATTTGTCTACAGCATTGAGCTCGTTCCATCTGAATCCATGCTCTTCCGGAATCAACCTCCAGCAGAATGAGCATCCAAGGTCGCACCCTATGGCAGGGGTTCCCTGTATGCACTGCCAGCTCCTTATCCCATAGAAGGTGTACTTGTAGCAAAGAGTCTTTCCTCTTAGCCCATTGGCCGTATATTCGCATATCTTTACTGCCGAATGCTTTCCTACAAAATGGTAGCCCTGCTTCTCCATCTTCGCTTTAAGCTCGTTTGGCATCTCCGTCATAGCATCAAAGTTTATTGTCAGTTACAATTATATTGTTTTCTTGCTATTTTGTAATTGTGTATTTATGGCAGATTCAGCAGTTCCTGTAATAAGCACGGGCTTGCAGAACATATACATAACGGAATCGAAGATTTGTAGGGTTGATGGAGAAAACGGAAAACTCTATTACAGAGGATATTCTATAGATACTATTGCAAGGAATTCAAACTACGAAGAGGTTGCATATCTTCTTATTTATGGAAACCTTCCCAAAAGACAAGAATTAGAAGCATTCAGGCAGCAGCTTAAAAACGAGAGAGAAATACCAGACAGCATTGTAAAACTAATAAAGGAAAGCGCAAACAAGGCCGATCCTATGGATGTGCTTAGAACTGCGGTTTCCTATCTATCGATATACGATAATGAGACAAAAGACCAATCTCAAGAATCTAACATAAGGAAGTCAATAAGGCTAATATCAAAGATATCAAGCATAGTTGCAGCTATAGGGCGGATAAGGGATGGCTTTGACTATGTGCACCCTGACAAAAGCTTAGGCCATACGGAAAACTTTCTTTACATGCTGAAAGGAAGGAGGCCAGCAAAAGAAGAGCTTGTCCCAGTAGAAATGATGTATATACTGCAGGCTGAACACAGCTCAAACGCATCTACATTTTCAACAATAGTTACAGGGTCAACCTTATCTGACATTTATTCTGCTGTTACATCTGGAATTGCAACATTAAAGGGACCGCTTCACGGAGGTGCAGATGAAGAGGCATTGCGCATGATGTACGCTATAGGAAAGCCGGAGAATACCGAGAAGTACATAGAGGAGGCACTGGCGGGAAAGCAGAAAATAATGGGATTCGGCCACAGGGTCTACAAGGCGTATGATCCCAGAGCAAGGATAATAAAAGATTATCTTTTGACGCTGCAGAATCACGCATCGGAAGAGGTAAGGAACCTGACAAAGATAGCGCTTATTGCAGAGAAAATGATGATAGATAAATTGGGAAAGAGCCACGGGATCTGGCCAAATGTTGATTTCTTTGCCGGGCCGGTATACAGGAGCGCTGACATAAAACTTGAGATGTTTACCCCGATGTTCGCTGCCAGCAGGATAGCCGGATGGTCTGCGCATATGCTGGAATACTGGAAGGACAATAAGTTGATAAGGCCCCTTGAATACTATACCGGACAACTTGATTTGCAGTATATACCAATAGACAAAAGATGAGCTTATGAGAAAAAAGGTTTCAATAATAGGAGCCGGAAGGGTGGGAGCTACAACAGCTCAGATACTTGCATACAAGGACATTTGCAACATAGTTCTGTGGAACAGAACAGAGGGAACGGCAAAAGGAATAGCTCTAGATTTGTCTGAAAGCGCTCCATTAGAGGGATTTGATACAAAGATAACAGGAACATCAAACTTCAGTGAGATAAAGAACAGCGAGGTTGTCGTTTTAACTGCAGGAGTGCCAAGAAAAGAGGGAATGTCAAGAGAGGATTTGCTCAAGGTAAATGCTGATATAGTAAAGAAAATATGCGCACAGATAAAAAAACACGCGCCAGAGAGCAAGCTGATTGTTCTTACAAACCCCCTGGACTCAATGGTTTATTTATCGAAGAAAATCACAGGGTTTCCAAAAGAGAGGGTCATGGGAATGGCTGGCATACTCGACTCATCAAGGTTCAGGTCATTCATTGCAAATGAGTTGAATGTAAGCGTTGAAAGCGTATCCGCCGTTGTCCTTGGAGGGCATGGAGACTTCATGGTTCCATTGCCAAGGTATGCAAATGTTGACGGCACTCCAATAAATGAGCTAATAAAAAAAGACAAGATAAAGAGCATAATTGAAAGGACAAGGAATGCCGGAGCAGAGATAATAAAATTGGAAAAGGAATCTAGCGCGTTCTATGCACCAGCATCTTCCCTTGCAATAATGGTAGAGGCAATACTGAATGACAAGAGGGAGCAGCTGCCCTGTGCGGCCTATCTTAATGGAGAATATGGATTGAAAGGGATTTTCATGGGAGTTCCTGTGATACTGGGGGCAAAAGGGATTGATAAGATAGTTGAGATGGAGCTGGAAAAAGATGAGAAAAAACTTCTCATTGAATCCGCATCAAAGGTAAAGGAGCTTGCAAAAGAGGTTGATACTCTCTTCTTGTAAAAAGTGTTTGAATGCAAAGCCAAATAAAAGAAAAAGCATACAAAAATTTCGAGCTTAATGGAAAGATGATAGGGTATTATTCATTGCCGGAGCTTGAAAAGCAGGGGCTTGGGAGAATTTCAAGGCTGCCGTTCTCATTAAGGATAGTTCTGGAATCATTGGTAAGAAATGCGGATGGAAAGGCTGTGACAGATGAGGATGTGAAGGCGCTCGCATCCTGGAACGCCAAAAAACCAGAAGACAGGGACGTTCCATTCAAGGTATCAAGGATACTCATGCAGGATTTTACAGGGGTTCCAGCTGTGGTCGACATGGCAGCAATAAGGGAATATATTGTGGAAAATGGAGGATCTGCAGAAAATGCACAGCCCATAATACCTACGGATCTTATAATAGACCATTCGGTTCAGGTGGATGCCTTTAATGTTGTACAAGCAATAGAGATAAACCAAGAGAAAGAGATAGAAAGAAATTCTGAAAGATACAAGCTTCTCAAGTGGGCGAGCCAGGCATTGAAGAACTTTAGGGTGTTCCCTCCCTCAGCAGGAATATGCCACCAGGTAAACCTCGAATACCTTGCAACATGCGTTAAATTGCAGGAATCCAGCAATGGATACATTGCATATCCTGATACTCTTGTAGGAACGGATTCCCACACGACAATGATAGACGGGCTTGGAATAGTGGGATTTGGAGTCGGAGGGATAGAGGCAGAGGCTGCGCTTTTGGATCAGCCTGTGTCGCTTACTATGCCGAAAGTACTTGGAGTAAATCTAAAAGGAAAAATGAAAGAGGGATCAACAGCCACAGACTTTGCTCTCACTCTTACAAGGCTTCTCAGAGAGAAAGGGGTTGTAAACATGTTCGTTGAATTCTTCGGAGATGGCCTAAAGAGCCTATCGCTTCCTGACAGGGCAACTCTGTCAAACATGTGCCCTGAATACGGCGCCACAATAGCGATATTCCCTGTTGATGATGAAACTCTAAGATACATGAAAATGACAGGAAGGAGCGATGAACAGATAGAGATTGTGAGAAGATATTATGCAGAACAGCAAATGCTCGACATTAATTACAAGAATGTTGAGTACAGCGACATTCTTGAGGTCGACCTCAGTTCAATAGAGCCGAGCGTGTCTGGACCTGCGCAGCCAAAGGAGCAGATTCCCCTCAATCAAATAAAGAACAACTTTATCACATCTTTTATAGAGGATGGGAAGGAAACTCCGCACAAGATAACACAAAAGGATTATACAAGATGGTCTGATGAAAGCATGACAGCAGAGAATGGTCCAATAAAAGACGCACCGCTTCACCCCAACCAGAAATCTGTAGTTATAAAATACAGCGATGGATATGAGGCAAAACTGTCAGATGGAGATGTTGTTATCTCATCAATAACAAGCTGCACCAACACAAGCAATCCATATGTAATGATAGGTGCAGGGCTCCTTGCAAGAAAGGCATTGGAAAAAGGGCTCTCGGTAAATACAAGAAAAGTGAAAACAAGCATGGGACCTGGCTCAAGGGTTGTGACAAGGTACATGAAGAAAGCGAATCTTATAGAGCCTCTGGAAAAGCTCGGCTTTGAGATAGTCGGATACGGATGCATTACATGTATAGGCAATAGCGGCCCTCTTATAGAAAAGCAGAGCGATGCAATAAACAACAGCAAGCTTTCAGTTGCTGCTGTCCTTTCAGGTAACAGGAACTACGAAGCGCGAATCCACACTGATGTGAGGGCAAATTATCTTATGTCTCCGCCTTTGCTTGTGGCCTTTGCAATAGCAGGCACAGTTCTCAAGGACCTAACAAAAGAGCCATTGGCTACAAACAAGAACGGATTGCCGGTTTACTTAAAAGACATTTGGCCAAGCCAAAAAGAAATAAACGATGTTATGGGCAAAGTCATGAGCGAAGAGATTTTTGAGAAGGAATACGGCAAGAACATATACGATGTCAATCCATATTGGAACGGCCTGGCAAGCCCTACTGGGGAAATGTACAAATGGGACAGCGCAAGCACATACATACAATTGCCTACATTTTTCGATGGGTTTGATCCCAAAAAAGAAAGAAAAATAGCAAGCATAGAAAACGCCAGGATCCTCTCGGTATTTGGAGACTCGATATCAACCGACCACATATCCCCGGCTGGGTCAATAAGCTCGGCAAGTCCGGCAGGCAAATATCTTATCGAGCACAAGGTAAACCCTGCTGATTTCAACAGCTACGGGTCAAGAAGGGGCAACCACGAGGTTATGATGCGAGGAACATTCGCAAACAACAGGATAAAGAACCTAATGCTAAACGGAATAGAAGGGGGATTTACAATTCATTATCCAGATGCAAAGCAGATGACAATATACGATGCTGCGATGCAATACAAAAATGAAAAAATACCGCTTATTGTAATAGCAGGCATAGAATACGGGTCTGGGAGCTCTAGGGACTGGGCTGCAAAAGGACCCATGCTTCTTGGGGTAAAGGCGGTAGTCGCAAAGAGCTTTGAGCGGATACATAGGAGCAATCTTATAGGAATGGGGATAATTCCGCTCCAGTTCAAGAATGGCGAGGACGCAAGTTCACTAAAAATAGACTATACAAAATCTGTTACTATAAGAATAAGCGATGGCACTAAACCAAGAGATACAATATCAATGGGGTATACAAGAAGCGATACGGGTAATGAATCTGAATGTACACTAACCAGCAGGATAGATACGCAGATCGAGCTGGAATACTATAAGGCTGGAGGAATACTAAACTATATGATAAAAAGAATACTTGGAAACGGCAGATGATGTTATGGATTATTCTTTAAAATGCATCAAATGCGATCGAATTTACAAAAGCTCATATACAAAGCAAGTGTGTGAAGGATGCGGGTCCATACTGGAAGTTGTTTACAAGAAAAATGCAAAAGTGCCCCAAAGTTCCGCATTCTGGGATTATGAAAATTTATTCCCGAAATGCAATTACAGGCATTACAATCTAGGATCAACAGAACTGATACAAAGCACAGAACACAGGAACCTTTTTTTGAAGCTTGAGCTCCAAAACCCAACAAGATCGTTCAAGGACAGAGGATCTGTAATAGAGGTGGCAAAAGCAAAGGAATATGGATACAAGGAAATAGCAGTAGCCTCAACGGGCAACATGGCATACTCATTGGCATACTATGCAAAGACAGATGGAATAAAAGCGTCAGTATTCATAGGCAAAGGCGCAAACCAGGACAAGATAAGAGACATACTGATGACACACGATGCTGAGATCCATAGAGTAAACGGTGATTTTTCCAAAGCGCAGGATTCGGCAGCAAAATATGCGGAAAGGAACGGTGCATTCCTTGCTGGTGATTATTGCTATAGAAAAGAAGGGCAGAAAACCGTGATGTATGAGATTGCTGCACAGCTTGGCAACATAACACACATAATAGTCCCTGTTGGAAACGCAACTCTCATAAGCGGAGTTGCAAAAGCGCTCAATGAGCTTAACAGGAAAATAAAAATAATAGCCGTACAGGCAAGCCTTTGTGATCCTCTTGTAAAAGCCTTTAGGTCAAACACAAAGATAAGATATCAAGTGCCGAAGACAAAGGCTGATGCGATAGCTGTTGGTATGCCAACCTTTGGAAGCCAGGCAATAGCTGCAATAAAGGAAACAAGCGGCAGCGCAATTGCTGTCACCGATAAGGAGATGGAAAAAGAGCAGGAGGTTCTTTATGCAAAAGAGGGCATATTGGCAGAACTGGCAGGCGCTGCAAGCATAGCAGCATTCAAAAAAATTAGGTTCAGGAAAAGCGACAGGGTTGTCGCAATAATAAGCGGAGGAAATATATGATTTTTATAGTTTTGTTATGTTAAGTGATACGGATAAAATGCAGACAACCGGAGCAAAGAAAGCACAGAGCGCCCTAGAATATCTGGTAACATACTGGTGGGCGATTATGATAATAGCTGTGGTTTTGGCTGCAATGTTTGGGCTGGGCCTTTTCAGCAAGCCGATACAGCCATTCGCATGCCTTCCGGATCCTCTTTTCTATTGCTCAAACTCGACGATGGACACCGGCGGTGCAATTGCGCTGACATTCACGTATAGCGGCACACAGCCAATAACAATAACAGGGCTTGCGTGCAATGTTACAGAAGCGGCGCCTCCAAAGACCCCAAGCGTAGAAACAACATATGTAAATGTGCAGTCTGGTGAACAGCTGAGCCTTGTTTTCCAGTGCCCGACCGGCGCACTGCCGCTTGGCCAGACCGTTCCAATAAATCTGTGGTTCTATTATAACACCAGCCCCGGAGGGCCAGTCCAAGAGGAGCAGTTTGCAGAAGGGTGGGCAAAGCCAGACTATTACAATGTATTATGGAATGTAACCGCATGGAGGCCATCTAGCAACAGCGTTGACCTGCTTCCATTCAGCGATCTTACCGCAAACCCTACGAACCCATCTCAAACGATTACCGGAAACAAAACTCAATGGACATTTGTTGAGACCCCAACCGCATCTGGCTGGGCGTATGGAACTGATTACCACAACCACGACATTTATTATGGATTTGAGGTCACACTTTTTCCCTTATCCCCGTTAAGCCTTGACAATGCGCCGTGTAGCGCTCCATATGACTCTCATGGGTACACGGCAATAGGATACATGAACATGAGCGGGACCTACACATTCACGGTAGTTTCTGATGATGGAACCGAGATATTCTACAGGAAAGTGGGAACATCATCGTGGAGCAATGTATTCGGAGGGGCGGCATGGCAGGCTGAGGCTCCAACGATTTACACCCAAAATGTTGTTTTCTCAAAAGCGGAATACGAGTTCGTTGTTGATTATACAGATGTTTGTGATCCGGCAGGGGTGAGCGTAGTCTTAATATCCCCGCCCCCGACACCATTAACATAATAACATATCAGACAGAATAACAGTGGATACGATGCAAAGCAATGATAAAATAGCAGCGTGGCTCATATGCGAGGACCTTCTTGTGAAAATAAAGACAGAACTGGCCAACGAGGCAATAATTATTCTGCAAAATGAGGTAAGGTCAGGAAGGATGAAGGTCGATGGAAAGCTCGTGTCGCAGATTGAGGCACAGAACGATGCAGAAAGAGACCTTTTCGTAGCGAATGAGATTGCAAAGGAGAGCGAAAGGATGCTTACCGATTACCAGCATTACATAGCACAAAAGGAAAACAACCCAGAGCATCTAAGATCTAAAGACGTGGAGGATATTGAAAAGGCGAAGAAACTGATGCTTGCTGTCCACGAGATAACCATACTGATAAATTACAGGACAGTAGCTGAGGAATGGATACTTGAGATAGAAGGAATTCCTCAGATAGATGATCCGGTTACGCTTCTGGCGCATACTATACACGGAAAGGAAGACGAGAGATTCGCAGTCCTGGAGCTTGCCTCAAAAAGGAAGAGCTTCAAGCAAGAAGAGGTTTTCACAAACGAGGAAAGAGGGATGATCGATAGCGCAATAGGGATGGTTGAAAACAAACGGGATTAAGATTTTATTATATCAATTAGATGATCTGCAAATTCCTTTGTTCCAAGCGGCTTTACTCCCATAAATCTTGCTATGTCGTTGGTTACCTTTTTCTCCTTCATTGCCTTAATTAAAGAGCTATTTATTATATTCGCCGCTTTGTCCCATCCTATGTGTATAAGAAGAAGAGACCCAGCTGTTATCACTCCCATTGGATTTGCAATATTCTTTCCTGCATATTTTGGCGCAGTTCCGTGCACAGCCTCGAATACGCCACCATAATCGCCAATGTTAGCGCCCCCAAGTACTCCAATATCACCGATCAAGGCGCCAGCAGCATCAGAAATATAATCTCCGTTCAGGTTCGGTGCAAGAATTATATCATAGCTTTCTGGTCTAGTCACTATTTGTTGGAACATATTATCAGCAATTCTATCATTGACAAGTATCTTTCCTTTTGGCATGCTGCCTTTATGTTCATTATTCAGTTCGTCTTCTGTTACAATATGGTTCCTGAATTCTTTTGTTGCAACTTCATATGACCATTCGCGGAATGCTCCCTCAGTATACTTCATTATGTTGCCCTTGTGCATTATGGTTACAGATTTTCTTTTATTGTCAATCGCGTATTTTATCGCCATCCTTGCTATTCTTTCCGTTTTGAACTTGCCAATAGTTTTTATCCCAATGCCAGCATCTTTGTCAATACTGACATCAAGGTTCTTTTTGAGGAGCTCTCTTACCACTTTTGCCTCGCTGCTGTCATATTGCCATTCTATTCCTGTGTAAAGGTCGTCGGTATTCTCTCTAAATATAACCATGTCTACCCTTTCCGGATGCTTAAGCGGGCTGTCGAGTCCTTCTATGTATCTAACTGGACGCACATTCGCATAAAGGTCAAGAAGAAGCCGCATATGCACATTAAGTGATCGAAAACCCTTCCCAACCGGAGTTTCAAGCGGCCCTTTTAGAAGGAATCTGTATTCTTTTAACAGTTTTTCGGTCTCTTTCGGGAATCTCTCTCCGAATTTGCTTTGGGCCTCATCTCCAGCATAAACCTTCATCCAGTTTATGCTTTTTTCCTTTCCATAAGCCTTTGAAATAGCGGAATCTATGACTCTCAATGCATTCTGCGTTATCTCTGGGCCTATTCCATCTCCATCTATCTGGAGGATTGTCGGATTGTCAGGAACAGAAAGGCCATTTCCTTTAAGCTCAATTTTTTTACCCACAGTATCGACTACTTTTCTTATGTAAGGTATAAATAAATATGTAGACTCTAAATCTTTGATAGCAAAGATATGGTGTAGCCCCGTCATCTAGTTGGCCAAGGATAGCGGACTTTGGATCCGCGCACATCGGTTCGAATCCGGTCGGGGCTATGTTATTAATTGAGAGCATGACTAACATATTGAAAATTGTAAAATTTTTTATAACTTTGACTGGTTTTAATATAAGTGTTCCAAAAGTTAAGAACTCCACAAAGGTCAAAGATAGTGCTTGGTATTCAAATAATACAATATTCATAAACAAGAAGCATAACCAAGAGCACCTAAAACTTGACGAGATGGTAGCTCACGAATTTTTCCATCACGTTCAAAACAAGATGCATATTAAACAAAAAGAGAATACTATTGAAAGCAATGCAATGTTTTTCGCCGGAGCATATATGAATAGAAAATACAGAGGCAAGGAGCTTCAAAGACATATTGTTAATTATCTAAAACAAAAGGAACACATACCAAAAGGAGGAAATAGATCTGCTTTATCTGTTTTCAAACATAACAAATACAATGTTAGCAAAACTGTAATAGACTTTCTTTCTTAGATGTCAAGTAGCATATACAGAAAGGATTAAATTCATGGATAGTGAGCAAGGTAAAAAACAGGAGTTTGCATGATCCAATGGTACTACCTTGCAATAATCTCATCTATTCTCATGGGAATTGCTACAATTCAAGAGAAGCGCGCCCTAAAAAAAGAATATGCATCGGCATATAGCTCAGATTTTGCAGTAATTGCCGCAATAATGTCTCTTGTTCTCATACCTTTTGCAAACTTCAGCAATATAACTATAATAGCAATAGTAGGATTGTATGTGCTTAGCCTTTTTTCTACAATAAGCTACCTCCTTACAGCAAGAACATATAGGCATGGAAGCCTTTCAGTAACTACAGCATCTTACAGCGCCCTGCCAAGCATATTCACAGTCATACTTGCATTCGTATTCCTTGACGAGAAGCTCAACATAATACAATACATAAGCGTTGTTGTAATGGCAGTGGCAACGTATCTTATTCTCTTCATGAACCCAAAGTCATCACAGCCTTCCTTTGACAAGAAAAAGTACATATATGTCGTAATAGCATCTTCTCTTGCAAACGCTGGAGGTGCAATTGTTCTCAAGTATCTCCTCGCTTCGATAAATCCCCTTACAATACTAATAATAATGCAGATATTCGCTGCGTTTAATTACATGGCATACATGCACATAAAGTATGGAGGAATAACAGAGATAATAAAGAACTTCAGGAGCAACAAACTTACTCTTACATTGCAGGCTGCTTTTACAACATCTTACAGAGCTACATATTACATCGCTGCTGGATTGGCTGCGATAAGCCTTGTATCGCCACTTAGGAACACTGCTTATGTAATAATGGCAATAGTTGCAGGAGGGGTTGTCTTCAAAGAGAAGAACATGGCAAGAAAGGCAATACTAGCCGCAATTCTCATAGTTGCAGCATATTTCTTGGTAGTGTAGAAAGGCTTTAAGCATTAAAAGCGAATACATAGTGTGATGAAACGAGGTATTTCTGATTAGTGATGAAAACGAGAGTCTCTGATTTGGTTTAATATATGAAAAAATATCCCTTGATTGTTGGAATAATCGTTGTAATAGTTTTTGTGTCGCTCATTCTGCTTAGCTTGAACAGGAACAATACCAATGTCTCAACCTACGAATCAGACAAAATGCTAAACAATAGTTTCAACATAACACAAATAGCAATATCAGGAACCAAGTACTATGTTTATGCTGCTGTTTCGTTACCACAGCAGGAAGAGGGATACATGAACTCAAGTACAATAGGAAACTGCGATGGAAAAGAGAAATGTATAGGTATGTTATTCATATTCGGCAACTATTCGGATGAGTGCTTCTGGATGGAGAACACGCTAATACCACTAAGGCAGACATGGCTCAACAATACAGGATACCCAACCTATTCCTATAATGGAATTCCCCTGTCACAGAAAGTAGTGTGCGCAAATGGAAGATATGTTTTGGAGACGAGTCCTAATTTTACGGTTAATGGACAGGTAGAGATAAACGAAAGCTAGCCTTTTTTGTGCTCATAAACGAATATGGCTCCGTTAAGCGTTTTTATTGCCAGGGTTGCGCAGTTTAACCTTGCAGGGCCCGGATCTATACCTATCAACTCCTTTATCTTTTCATAGTCTATTTTTTTTACTTCCTGGATTTTCATCCCTTTGACATGATCGGTGAGAATGCTCGCTGTTGCTTGGCTTATTGCACATCCGGTTCCTTCAAAGGATATATCCGATATCTTTCCATCATTTACCTTTATGTGCATTGTAAGTACGTCTCCACACAATGGGTTGTCTTCCTTGAAGTCCGCATCTGATTTTTCCATCTTTCTCTTGTTGTGCGGATGTTCATAATGAGATATTATTTCTTCAACATACATGTCCATTGGCATTTAACTCATCCTGAAAGTCTTTTTCACCTTATCAATTGCGCTTACTGCCTTGTCAACATCACTTTCATCATTGTACATATAAAAGCTGATTCTTGAAAGCGCACCCTCCTTCAGGACTCCTGTAACAAGTGGCATGGCGCAATGGTGCCCTGCCCTTATTGCAATCCCATCGCTATCAAATATTGTTGCGACATCATGAGGATGAACTCCCTTTATAGAGAATGAAACCACCCCTCCTCTTTTTTCAATCTCATCTTGTCCGCAACCGAATGTTTTTACGTTCTTTATTCCATCCAATTTCTCTAAAGCATATTTCGTTACTTTCTTCTCATGTTCCCTTATTCTGCCCATTCCTATTTTATTGAGATAGTCTACTGCCGCGCCCAAACCTATTCCTCCCTCTATATTGGACGTACCCGCCTCAAACTTCCAAGGAAGGTCATTTGGCGTATAAGACTGGAACTCTACAGTCCTTATCATATCCCCTCCACCAAACAAGGGCTGCATCTCACTTAACAATTCCTTTCTTCCGTATAGTACGCCTATCCCTGTTGGAGCAAGCATCTTATGCCCGGAAAATGCAAAGAAATCACACCCAATTTCTCTTATATTCACTGGCATGTGCGGAACACTCTGCGCTCCGTCTATCAAGACAACAGCGCCGTTCTTTTTTGCAAGCCTCGTTATTTTCTTTACATCATTTATGCTACCAAGTACATTTGATGCGTGGGTTATTGCAACGATCTTCGGTTTCTTAGCAAGCTCTTTTTCAAGGCTTTCATAGGATAGTTCGCACTGGTCATCGTTGAGCTTTATATAATCTAGAATCGCACCTTTCTTTTTTGCAAGTATCTGCCATGGGACAATATTGCTGTGGTGTTCCATCTCAGATATGAGGATATGGTCTCCTTTCCTTATGTTCTGGTCTCCCCACGAAAGGCTAACGAGGTTTATTGATTCTGTAGTATTTCTAGTATAGATTAGCTCTTCTATTGAACCAACGCCGACAAGCTTTCCAACCTTAATCTTAGATTCTGTATACTCGGCTGTTGCCTTTTCTGCGATTTTGTAAACCCCTCTGTGTATATTCGCGTTGTATTCCTTGTAATATGTGTCTATCGCGTCTATCACTTGTTTTGGCTTCTGGGATGTCGCGGCGCTATCTAGATAGACCAATGGCTTCCCGTTCATCTTTGTATGAAGAATAGGAAAATCCTTCTTTATGTAAGAAACATCAAGTGCGTTTGGCAATCAGATCACTTGCTACCGTTGCTGAAGGATTCGTAGCCTTCTTTTTCAAGCTTTTCTATCAGCTCCTTGCCGCCTTCCGCAACAATCTTTCCATCTGTCATAACATGCACGAATTGCGGCTCCATGTAAGAAAGAATTCTGCTGTAGTGCGTTATTATTACAAGTCCCATTCCTGTTTTCTTTGCAATCTCGTTTATGTTCTGTGCAACTATCCTAACGGCATCTATGTCAAGCCCAGAGTCAGGTTCATCAAGTATCGCAATCTTCGGTTTCAGTACCCCTATCTGCAAGACCTCTGCCTTTTTCTTCTCGCCTCCAGAGAAACCCTGGTTAAGAGACCTTCCCACAAGGTTCTCCACCATTTTCAGGTTAACCGCATTTGATCTTATGTCGGTCATAAGCTCCTTTGTGTTGACAGAGCCTGATATTGACTCTTTGGCATTGTGAAGGAAGTTGATGAAGCCTACCCCCTCAACTTCAACAGGGTTCTGGAATGCAAGGAAAAGCCCGAGCTTTGCCCTTTTGTCAACAGACAAGCCAACTATGCTTTGGCCATCAACCAGAATGTCTCCCTGCGTCGGCTTAAGCTTCGGATATCCCATTATGCTCCTAGCAAGTGTTGTCTTTCCTGAACCGTTATGGCCCATGATTACATGGACCTCTCCCTCTTTTACTTTTAGATTGACTCCTTTTACTATCTCTTTGTTTTCTATCGATACATGTAGGTTTTTCACTTCTAGGATCATAGTATCACTTATTTGCTCATTATGCTGCAGTCAAACTTGTGGTAGCTCTGGCATGCTCTGCAAATCACTTTCTGCGCGTTCGCATTTTCGCTTTGCAGCATGTCATCCACAAATTCGTTTGCCATTGCATCGCTTAGTTCGTTTTCTATGTTTTTCACTTTGTCAGAGTATCTCCCGCTTATGTACTTGCTTATTGCCGCTTGTGTTATCTCAAGTATGCTTGCAGTTTTTTCCTGGCTCATTCCCCTTTCTTTCATTATCTTCGCCACTCTGGCCCTAAACGCCGGAATGAATTCATCAAATACAATTTCATAGTTGGTCGGCACAATTTCACCTATATTTATAGTGTCCTTTGAATATGTCTTCTTGGCTCTCCCTTGTTATCCATATGTTTCCTACAGATAGCTTTGGCTTCCCTCCAAAATCTCCAGTCTCAATCTTGTCAGCTATGAGCGATGCGCTCGCAATCTTTGCAGTATCATTCTTTATCCTTCCAATAGAGGATGAAAAGAATCCTTCAACAAGAAGCTTCTTTGCCCTCTTCTCATCAAGCCCTTTTGATGTGAGGTAGAACAGAACCTCTTCATCTATTGGGCCTGTTGCCGATGCGTGGGTTGCCTTTACCTCGTTTTCATCTATTGACATTGCTGGTATAGATTCAATCTGTGCTGTTTTATCAAGCAGCATTCCTGATTCGTGCACAAATGATCTTGCATTTCTTGATCCAAAAGGAATCTTTGCAAAACCTTTCAATATACAGAATGATGTGTTTGCAAGGGCAGCCTTTGAATGGAGCTCCGCAATGCTTGACTGTGCTGAATTGACAACATAAGTGTAAATGTCAAATTTTTGCGACTGCGAGCCAAAGACAAGCTCATTTGTGTGGCTTTCGCTTTCAAATCCACATGAGTCAACGTGGTTCTTTACCCTTGTAACTGCTCCTCCATTGTAGAAGTAGTTCAGCTTCAGTTTTCCGCTATCATTGACTCTGTACTTTGAAAGACCAAGCACCGTTGTGTTCTCATCCTCATTGTGTATAGCATCTATTGCAACGTTGGAGTATTTCCCTATGTTGCCTTCGTGCATTATTGCAGATGCAGAACGCTGCTCAGATCCCGATGCAAACCATTCGAGAAGGTTGAGCTCTGATTCATCCCCAGTATTAACAAATACTTGAGCAGCAACAGGTTCCTTTGCATTCACGAAAAGCAGGTTTATGTTTGCTTTTGCTTTGCTTGGCACATCGATGAATATCATCTTCTTTGTATAGCCGTGTATTAGCGCCGCAATCTTGTCATCAGAGTTCTTGTGCAGCTTCTGGTCAAGAACGCTTATCTTTATATCGTTAGGCTTCATTATATGAAGATACTGAGGATTGCCTACAATCACATTGTCTGTTCCTCCTATTATTGCGTCAAACTTTATTTTTACGTCTTCAAAATTGAACCTAGCAAACTCGTTAAGGAAAGATTCACTGTCCGGTTCGCTATAGTTATTGAATACATCAACTATCGCATCTGGATTTATGCTTACGAATTTCCTTTTGTAGAGTTCGTTCTGCTCCTCAGTAAGGTTCTTGTACTCATTGATGGCCTGCTGTGCAAAAAACTGGTACGAATCCAAAATATCACGCTACAGAATTTGATGTATCAAGCTTGATTAGCCTTTTTAATTCAAGAGAGTACTCCATAGGAAGCGCCTTTGTGAGCGGGTCTATGAAACCGAGCACTATTGTTGTAAGCGCCTCCTCTTCTGTCAGTCCTCTTGACATAAGGTAGAACAGCTGCTCATCACCTATTTTTCCAACAACAGCTTCATGGGTAATCGTGGCATCGTCCGTCTTTATGTCCATGTATGGATATGTGTTTGTCTTTGATTCCTTGCTGAGAAGAAGGGCATCGCAACGCACAGTTGACTTTACATTAGATGCATTCTTTGCAACATACAGCTGTCCTCTATACGAAGAAACTCCGTTTTTCTTTGATACACTCTTTGATATTATCTTTGATGTCGTGTCTGGAGCAAGATGAAGCATCTTTCCGCCAGAATCTTGCACTTGGTTCTCGCCAGCAACAGCAACAGAAAGGATCTCTCCCTTTGCTCCCCTTTCCTTTAGATAAACAGAAGGGTATTTCATATTGACCTTGCTTCCAATATTAGCGTCTATCCATTCCATATGCGCATTCTCATAAGCAAATGCTCTTTGTGTAACAAGGTTGTAAACATTTCTTGACCAGTTCTGTATTGTAACATATCTTACATGTGCATCCTTGTGCACAATTATCTCAACAACAGCAGAGTGCAATGAAGAGCTCATGTATATCGGAGCAGTACAATTATGAACTGCGAACCCTTTAACAAGATAAGACTCATCCTTATTAACACTAAAATTATACACCAAATCGTTAAACTCATATTTTTTAATCTGCTTTATCGGCACAAAAAACGTATTTCCTTTTTTCCTTACTTCTCCAATTTTCTTTCCTTCTGTATATTCAATTATATATTGATCACTTCTTTCAATTTTTCTTCCAAGAATTGTATCAAAACCGCCACGTCTTATATTCAAATTTGCAAAAATACCATTTCTTGCTAAAATCTCTTGGATCTGATATGCTAGAAATCTACTTGCAGTAGAAGCACGCAACATATCCTTTCCATATCTATGATAGATGTTTCCATCACCCTTCCAATAATAGTCAATTAAAATTTTCTGCTTTAACGCAGGCAATTTCATTATCTTTTCAGATAGCAATTTTGTTTTTGCCCCTTTACCACAATTATCCTCACATAGTGCTACAAGTTCCTTGGCATATGAACTGACAATATAATATCCTCCTTTAGATCTGCAGACGCTTGACTTAAACCCTTTTTCATGTATTAGTAAATTTACTTCGTTTGCCAATAAACTTTCTTTTTTACTTTTACCGAAGCTGAATGATACTGACTTGATACCATGTAATGCCTTATTTGAACTTACCGAACCCTCAGCAAGGTAAAGCCCAAGTATCTTTAATGTTGTTTCATCAAATTGTGGATCATTTTTGGTAAGCTTAGGTGCTACATAAACGATGAAATCTCCTTCTTCTAAATTTTCTGCCTTAACGAATTCTGGATCTATACTTAGTAGAGACATCGTTGATACTTCTGGTTTCCAGTTTTTTCTAGGCTTCCTCTTTTCGAGCACATTTTTGCGTTTTACACATAGAACAGGATGCTCACCAGTTAATTTGAAGCTATTCCCCTTAGATAACGGCATTATCTCTAACATCGTGCCTTTATGTAGATGAATAAATTTTTTATTTACCTTCTGAGTTCCTCCAGTGTGTGTTGGAACAGCGTCTCCTTCCTTTATTGTATCAATTCTTTGGAATGTGTCCCCGCGACTTACTAGTTCATCGGCTGGTAAACATCCTTCTATGTACGTCACATCAGATCCTTCATCAGCAACGATAAGTGTTCTTTCAAACTGACCTGCCTTTTCCGCGTTTATCCTGAAATATGCCTGCAAAGGCATCGCAACTTTCACCCCCTTTGGTACATAAATGAAGCTACCCCCAGAGAATACTGCCGTATTAAGCGCTGCAAATTTGTTGTCACTTGCAGGAATAACTGTCCCAAAATATTTCTTTACGAGCTCTGGATACTTCTTTATTGCACTGTCTGTATCTGTGAATATAACACCCTGCTTGTCCAGCTCTTCTCTTACATGCCCATAAACTACCTCAGAATCATACTGGATCTCTGCGCCGGCAAAGAACTTTCTTTCTGCTTCAGGAATTCCAAGCTTGTCAAACGTCTTCTTTATGTCCTCTGGAACCTTTTCCCAAGCATCCTCTTTCTTCCCTGTTGGTTTTAGATAATAATAAACATCATCAAAGTCTATTCCGCTGAGATCAGCCCCCCAAGTCGGAACCGGCTTGTTCTTGAATACCTTGTAGCCAGTAAGCCTTTTCTCAAGCATCCAGTCTGGCTCTCCCTTTACCTTTGATATCTCCCTTACAACGTTCTCAGACAATCCTTTTTCTGTTTTGTAAGTATACTCTGTCTTGTCGCTGAATCCATAGCGTTCCTTGTACTCCTCATCAGCATATCCCAGAAGCTCGTTGTCGTTTCCTGCCATTACAACCATCATTTATAACTCGGTTATAATATTTAGGATTAAGATAGTATTTAAAAGCTAACGATGCAAAAGCGACATTAATTTACAATAACTGACAAGCCAGAAAGATACCAATATAGCTTTTAGTTCCTTTTTGCATACTACTATTACTGTGATCAAATGGCAAACCCAGTCATGGCGAACGAATCGACATACAAAAGATTCCTTGAGAACGGAAAAGAAAGAGAATTCGACATGTCATTCGAGTTCGCCCTCGAAACAGCAAAAAGGACATTCGGGGCAAAGAACCCGATGTACGTTGATGGGAAAGCGGTATTATCGAACGAAATCCTTACAGAGAGATCCCCGATAGACATCAATGTGGTAATAGGATATTTTCAAAAAGGAAAGAGAGAGCATGCAAGACAGGCGGTTCAGGCTGCACAAAAGGCGTTTGACTCATGGTCAAACACAGATTACAAGGAAAGAATACGGATAATGAGAAAGGCTGCTGACCTTTTTGCAAGAGACAAGTTCCTACTTGCCGCTATACTCAGCTTTGAGAATGGGAAATCAAGATACGAATCTATAGGAGAAGTAGACGAAGCAATAGATTTCCTCAGATATTATTCTGACGAAATGCAGTTGAATAAAGGTTTCATAAGAAAGACCGCGATAACAAAAGGGAAGACAGAGGTAAAATCT
Organism: Microcaldota archaeon; assembly: GCA_030039935.1. Classification (GTDB taxonomy): domain Archaea; phylum Micrarchaeota; class Micrarchaeia; order Micrarchaeales; family Micrarchaeaceae; genus JAJZAB01. The sequence goes on along the minus strand of JASHUQ010000056.1, from coordinate 2,863 downwards.
GGATTCCAGGGCGCGCCATCTGGCAGCGAAAACATAGCAATATACATGAAGCCATATGGAGTATTCGCCGTAATTGCTCCATTCAACTTCCCTGTATCAATATCTGTTGGAATGAGTGTTGGGGCACTTATAACCGGGAACACGGTTGTATTCAAACCATCATCATCAGACAATATGACAATGTTGACTGGCCTCAAGATTTACCATCTTTTCACAGAGGCCGGCGTACCGCCTGGAGCATTCAATTATGTAACAGGACCGGGATCTGAAATCGGAGATGAACTTGCGCAGAGCAAAGACGTAGCTGGTGTAGTCTTTACAGGATCGCGAAACACAGGATTGGAAATGATAGCAAAGAATTATTCAAAAGGAATGCAGAAGGTGTTCATTGTTGAAATGGGCGGAAAGAATCCCGCAATTGTTTCAAAAAAAGCAGACATAGACTCTGCAGTATCTGGGATAGCAAGCGCAGCTTTCGGATTCGCAGGGCAGAAATGCAGTGCATGTTCAAGAGTCTATGTTCATGAATCGCTGAAGGAAATTTTCGTTAGCAAGCTGATAGAAAAAGTAAGGACTTTCAAGATAGGAGATCCTGTTAAGAAAGAAAACTACATCGGACCATTAATAAGCGAAAGCGCGTACAAGAGATATCTCGAATCTGTTGAAAAAGCAAAGACGTCAGGAAGGATACTTTATGGAGGAAATACTGTCAATGTTGGATTAAAAGGGTATTATGTAGAACCAACAATAATAGAGCTAAGGCACAATCACGAGCTTGTCCACAAAGAGCTTTTCGTTCCCATACTAACAATAGAGTCGTTCAATGATTTTAGCGATGCGATAAAACTAGCAAATGATGTGGAATACGGATTGACAGCCGCACTCTATAGCCCAAGTAAAAAGGAAATAGATGAATTTACTAGAAACATACAAGCCGGTGTTGTCTACATAAACAGAACTATAAGCGCGACAACAGGCGCAATAGTTGGGAAGCACACATTTGTAGGATGGAAATACAGCGGTCTTACTGGAAAGGGAACAGGAAGCAAGCATTACCTGCAGCAATTCCTGAAAGAACAAAGCATATCAATAACAAAGTGATGAAATAATGCTTCTAAAGTTTTTTCAAAAGCGCCAGAACTACAGAAATATACCAGTATACGTAAACAAAAAGGGAATAAACGCCATTTTGGCAGACACATCATTGAAAAGAATGATAGGCCTTATGTACAGAGAAAAACTCGAGCAGAACACATGCATGCTATTTGCTTTTCCCGACCAAGCAAAGCACGGAATCTGGATGCTCAACATGAGATTCCCAATAGACGTCATCTGGCTTGACGATAAAAAGAGAATAGTACATATCGAGAAGAATCTTGTCCCATGCAAAAGTGCATTCTACTGTAAAACATATTCTCCAAAAAGAAATTCCAGTTATGTTATAGAGCTCCCCTCAGGATTTATCTCAAAAAACAGGATAAGCAACTCTACTAAAATAAGATTTTAAAAAATATAAAAATAAAAAAAGAAAAAGAAGAGGAAAAATTATCTTCTTCCTCTTCTGTTCATCTTTGCCCTTGCTACGTATCCTCCCTTGTCAATGAAGTAAAGGTATCCTTCCTTTCTGCTTACCTTTTCACTGCTGACTCTTGCCTTTCTTCCTCTCCTGTTTGCCTTCATTGGCGTCTTCCATACATAGCCGTCCTTTCCTAGGTAGTAAAGATACCCGTCTTCTCTACTGACCCTTTCGCTTCCTACTCGTTCTGCCATGTTTTCACCGATAATAGTATATCTAGGTAAGCTTATATATCTATCGTCATTATTCTCGTCAGAAAATACAGATTTATCAACGAAAAAGAAACCTAGCATGTTTTATATAACTTCGTTTGATAAGTAAAATTTATGATAAAAATAAACATGCTGCAGAATTACGATTTGAAAGGAGTAACAATAATAGAAGGATTTCCAGGAGTAGGCCTTGTCGGCCCAATGGCGATAAGTTACATAATAGACAAACTTGGAATGAAATATATAGGATACATTGACAGCGATGGATTTCCACCAATTGTCTCAATACACGAAAGCAAACCCATGCCGCCTGTAAGGGTCTATTACAGCGAAAAGAACAAGGTAGTAACAATATTCGCAGAGTTTCCAATACCAATCGAACTTGTTCATGAACTAAGCAATAATATTTACGATTTCATAAAAGAGAAGCAGATAGAAAGGATAATATCCATTGGAGGGATACCTGGGAAAAACCCAGAGGACGAAACAGCTTATGTTATAGCTTCCAATGCAGATCTTGTAAAAGATGCAGAGAAATATGGACTGAATCCAGTAATAGAAGGAGTTTCAACTGGTGTGAGCGCTCTGCTTCTTCAAAGGTCATCAATAACAAATACGCAGGATACAAACATACTGATACCGGTCGATCCTAACATAATAGATCCTAAATATGCAGAACTGGCAATAAAGAGCATAAACAAGCTGTTGAAGCTGAATATAGATACGAGCGAATTGGAGAAAGAGGCAAAAGATGTTGAAGCGAAGGTCAGGGATCTCATAAAGAAAGGAAAAGAGACGCAGGATGCGCACAAGAGACTGACAAGCGAAGGTCCATCTATGTATGGCTAGCCATTGCATCTATTTATATTACTATTTCATTAATCCTATCATGCAGGGGTAGCAAAGCCTGGTCTGGCTTAATGCTAAGCCACAGAAAACTGCGCAGGACTTAAGATCCTGTGGCGTTAGCGCCTTCGTGAGTTCAAATCTCACCCCCTGCATAATTTGTAAAAACAGAAGAAACTGCTATTATCTTGTGAATAAACGAATTGTATAAATATCTCAAGAACAGCTA